>JAEZFE010000132.1 GCA_023437865.1 Pseudomonadota bacterium
CATGGGGGCGACCCGGGGGGCCCCCCCCACGGCGGCGGCATCCGCCGAGCCCAGAGTGGCGCGCAGGGCGATCACGCTGGTGGGCAGGATGGTGACCCCCGCCGTGTTGATGGCGAGAAACAGCACCTGGGCGTTGCTGGCGGTGCCGGGCTTGGAGTTCAGCCGTTCCAGATGCTCCATGGCGCGGATGCCGAAAGGCGTGGCGGCGTTGCCCAGGCCCAGCAGATTGGCGGCGACGTTCATCACCATGGCGCCCATGGCGGGATGGTTGGCGGGCACGTCGGGAAACAGGCGCGCCAGCAGGGGCGACAGCAGCCGCGCCACCGCGCGCACCAGCCCGCCCTCCTCCGCCACCTTCATCACGCCGAGGAATAGCGCCATCACGCCCACCAGACCGAGCGCCAGCGGCACCGCGCCTTCGGCAGCCTTCAGCGCCGCCTCGCCCAGGCGCGCCATGGCATCGCCGCCGGCCCACGCCGACAGCGCGAAGGCGCTTGAAACCAGCAGGAAGAAAACGACGTTCACCCCATCCCCCGGGTTGTGGACCCCTAAACCTAGCAGATGGTGGTACGCGGCGCACGCTTGCCGCCGGGGCGCGGATGTTGCTAAGGTGTTCGGTGGAAGTTGTAAGGGGATTCCGATGCGCTGCAAGGTGTGTTTGCTGATGGGTGTGCTGCTGGCCGCGCCGGCTCTGGCTGCCGACAACGTGCCGGCGCAGATCGACGCCGCGCGCGCCGCTTATCAGAAGAACGATCTGCCCCGCACCGCGCGCGCGCTGGAGGCGGCCCTCCAGGATATTCACGACCGCCTGGGCCGTTCCTTCGCCGACACCATGCCGCCCGCGCCTGCCGGCTGGCAGGCCGACGCGCCGGAAATCCAGGGCCTGGGCCAGGTGGGCGGCGGCCTGTCGGTCACCCGCGCCTACACCAAGGGCGAAGCCTCGCTCAATGCCTCGCTGTTCCTCGACAGCCCGGCGGTGGAAGCCGCCGCCGCCCTGCTCGCCAACCCCGCCGCCACCGCCGCCCAGCCCAACATGAAGCGGGTCAAGGTGGGCGGCGAGGACGCGCTGGTCCGCTATGACGGCACGAACAAGGCCGGCGAGGTCACCATCGTGCTGGGCAACCGCGTGCTGCTGGAGATCGAAGGCGACGGCCTGGCCAACGCCGACCTGCTGGCCGAGGTCGCCAAGGGCTGGAACGTCGCCAAGATCAAGGGCCTGGCCGGGCTCTAGCCCATCACCCACCGCACGAGCAGCGGCACCAGCACCGCCGTCGCGATGCCGTTCAGCCCCATGGCGAGGCCGGAGAAGGCGCCGGTCGTCTCGCCCATCTGCAAGGCCCGCGCGGTGCCGATGCCGTGCGACGCCGTGCCGATGGCAAGGCCCCTCGCCCGCTCGTCCCGAACCCTTAGCCGGTCCAGCAGCCAGGGTCCGATGACCGAGCCGGTGATACCGGTCAGCACCGCCAGCGCGGCGGTGAGCGACGAGATGCCGCCGATGCTGTCAGACATCGCCATGGCGATGGGCGCGGTGGCCGATTTGGGCGCCAGCGAGCGGATGATGGCGTCGGTGCCCCCCAGGGCCCAGGCGATCCCCATGGCCGACAGGATCGCGGTGACCGAGCCGGCCACCAGCGCGACCGCGACGGCGCCGACCGAGCTCATCAGCACCCGGACCTGCTTGTAGAGCGGCAGCGCGAGCGCCACCGTCGCCGGCCCCAGCAGGAAGTGCACGAACTTGGCGCCGTCGAAATAGGTGCGGTACTCGATCCCGGTGAGCAGCAGCACCGAGCCGATGGTGGCGACCGAAATCATCACCGGATTGAGCAGCGGGTTCATGTGCGACTTGCGCCACAGCCAATGCGCGCCCTGATAGGCCAGCAGGGTGGCGACAAGGCCGGTCAGCGGCGAGGTGGTGAGATAGACCCAGATGGAAGCGAGATCGGTGCTCACGGCCCCTTCCTCCCGAGCAGGCGCTGCATCACCAGGCCGGTGACCCCGATGGTGACCGCCGTGCCCAGCACCAGAGCCGCCAGGATGGGCAGCCATTCGCTGCCGATCAGGTGCAGATGCACGATCACGCCCACGCCGGCGGGAATGAACAGCAGCGACAGGTGCGACAGGATCGTGGTGCCGACGCCTTCCAGCCCCGCCGGGATGCCCCGGCGGATCAGCAGGCCCACGAATAGGATCACCATACCGATGACCGGGCCGGGAATAGGCAACCCGGCCAGACGGGCGATGACCTCGCCGGCAAGCTGGCACAGCAACAGGACCGTGATATAGGCTAACACCGAAACTTCTCCGATACGCCAATGGCCGCCGAGTTGGTCGACCTTGTGGGTTCAACCGCAGCCGCCCTCACCACTTTGGCCTTCGTGCCCCAGGTGGTGAAGACGGTGCGCACCCGCCACACCCGCGACATCTCGGCGGCCATGTGGCTGCTGTTCTGCGCCGGTGTGGCGCTGTGGCTGATCTACGGGCTGATGATGGGCGCCTGGCCCATCATCGTCGCCAACGCCCTGACCCTGGGCCTGGCGGGCACCGTACTGACCGTCAAGCTTGCCAATCGCGGCAAGGAATAAACTACTCGCCCTTGAATGCCGGGCGGCGCTTCTCCTTGAAGGCGGCCATGCCCTCCCGGTAATCGGCGCTTTCGAGGAATTCATAGCACTCGTCCAACTCGGCCTCGGTGAAGGGCGCCGGATTGGTGGCGATGCGGCGGATGAACTGCTTGTGCCAGCGGTTGGCCAGCGGCGCGCCGTTGGCGATGCGCTTGGCGGTGGTGTTGGCCTCCTCCTCGGCCACGTCGTCCTCGACGACACGGGTGAGTAAGCCCTTGGTCAGCGCCTCGTCGGCGTCCATGATGCGGGCTTCCAGCAGGATCTCGGACGCCACGGCGGGACCAACCAGACGGGCGATCACCGACAATTCCGGCAGCGCCATCACCACCGAGATCTTGTTGATCGGCACGCCGAAGCGGCCCGACTTGGCCGAGATCCGCAGGTCGCAGCAGCAGGCCAGCTCCAGCCCACCGCCCACGCACGGGCCGAAGATCAGCGCGATGACCGGCGCCGGGCAATGGGTGACGGCGTCCAGCGCGCGGCGCATCACCTTGTCGTAATCCTTGGCCTGCTGGGCGTTGGCACGCAGCGTGTCGAATTCCTCGATATCGGCGCCGGGCGCAAAGGCCTTGGTGCCGGCCCCCCGAAGGATGACGGCGCGCACCGACTTGTCGGCGGACAATTGCTCGAACGCCTCCGCCAAGCCCTGCCACATGGGCAGATTGAGGGCGTTCATGCGGTCGGGACGATTGAGAACCACCGTGGCGACCGAGCCTTCCCTGACCACCTGAATAAGGTCCGACATGTGCGCTTCCTTGTTTGTCGTCTTGCTTCGTCAGGCGATTGTGCCTATACCGCGCGTAGCCGGCAAGGCGACACGATCCATGGCACAGGTGACTCCTCATGCAAACCGCTTCCCGCACCCCCGAGCAGAAGCAGGCGGCCCTGACGACCGCCCGCATCCTGTTGGAGATCAAGGCTGTCAATTTCCGCCCCGAGGAGCCCTACACCCTGACGTCGGGCTGGGCCAGCCCGGTCTATGTGGATTGCCGCAAGGTGATCAGCTTCCCGCGCGCCCGCCAGAAGATCTGCGAATTGGCCACCAAGTCGATCCTGCGTGACGTCGGCTATGAGTCCGTCGAGGCCGTGGCGGGCGGTGAGACCGCCGGCATCCCCTATGCCGCCTGGATCTCCGACCGCATGATGCTGCCCATGCTGTACGTGCGCAAGAAGCCGAAGGGCTTTGGCCGCAATGCCCAGATCGAAGGCGATTTCAAGCCGGGCTCGCGCGTGGTGCTGGTCGAGGATTTGGCTTCCGACGGCGCGTCGAAGGTGAATTTCGTCAACGCCATCCGCGATGCCGGCGGCGTCATCGACACCGCCTTCGTGGTGTTCTTCTACGGCGTTTTCCCCGGCGCACTGAAGAGCCTGAACGAGATCGGCGTCCACCTGAACTACCTGTGCAATTGGTGGGACGTGCTGGAAGTTGCCGAGCAGGATAACCTGATCGACAAGCGCACCATCGAGGACGTCCGCAGCTTCCTGCACGATCCGGTGCAGTGGTCCAAGCTGCACGGCGGCCGCTCCGAATAAGACAGAGGGCGGGAGGGCGACCTCCCGCCCTTTCTGTTTCAGCGCCGCACCACCATGTGGCGCTTGCGGCCCGCCGACAGCCTAAGACCATCCGGACCCAACTGAGCGGGGCTGAGTTCAGCCCCCTCGTCGGTCAGCACGTCGCCGTTCACCCGCACGCCGCCGCCCCTGACCAGACGCCGAGCCTCGCCCCGCGACGCCGCCAGTCCGCCTTCCACCAGTAGATCGTCCAGAAAGTGGAAGGCCTGGAGCAGCATGTAGTTGAACTCCAGGAAGGTCA
>JAEZFE010000139.1 GCA_023437865.1 Pseudomonadota bacterium
CGACCTCATCGTCTCGCTATCCATCGAGGTGCGCTCCAAGCTTAAGGCCGCCCGCCCGGCAACACTGGCGGCGGCGGGGCGCATCCCGGGGATCACCCCAGCTGCGCTGACGGCGTTGCTGGGCCATGTGAAGAAGAGTGCGGCCTAAGGTTGTCTCCTCTCTTGCGGGGGAGGAGTTTCACGTGAAACAGGGGACCAAAGTGACTCCCGAGGACTTTCAACAGCGCACCGGCGTTTCACGTGAAACGCTCGACCGGTTGCGCGCCTATGGCGATCTGCTGCTCAAGTGGCAGGCCAAGATCAACCTGGTGGGGCCGGATACGATCCCTAGCCTGTGGACCCGCCATCTGCTCGATTCCGCCCAAGTTTTCCCCATTCTTCCACAACCTATCGACAGGCTTGTCGACATGGGGTGTGGGGGAGGGTTCCCCGGCCTTGTCCTCGCCATCATGGGCATTCCCGACGTCCACCTGATCGAGAGCGACGCCCGAAAATGCGCCTTTATGCGCGAGGTGGCCCGGGTCACCGGCACACCAATCACCATCCATAACGCCCGCATCGAGGCGGTGGCGCCGCTTGGCGCCTCGGTGGTCACCGCGCGTGCTCTGGCGCCGCTGGAAAAATTGTTGGATTGGGCCGAACGCCACCTGTTGCCGGACGGCCACTGCGTCTTCCTAAAGGGCAGGGGGGTGGAAGACGAATTGACCCAAGCCTCTAAAGAATGGAATATCACTTTTGAACGGATCCCCTCCCAAACGGATCCGTCCGGAACAATCCTTCATCTGAGAGAGGTTCGCCGTGGTCGAGCAAAGCGTTAGCAGCGCCCCGACGAAGGCCGCCCGCATCATCGCCATCGCCAATCAGAAGGGCGGGGTGGGCAAGACCACCACGACCATCAATCTGGCCACCGCCATCGCCGCCACCAAGAAGAAGGTGCTGATCCTCGACCTGGATCCGCAGGGCAATGCCAGCACCGGTCTGGGTATCGACCGCTCGGCGCGCGAGGTCAATTCCTACCATGTGCTGATCGGCGAAGCTCAGCTGACCGATGCCGTGCTGCCCACCCAGATTCCAGGCCTGGCGGTGGTGCCGTCGGGGATCGACCTGTCGGGCGCCGAGATTGAATTGGTCGAAATGGAGCGCCGAGAGCAGCGGCTGGCCGCCGCGCTGGAATCGTCGCTCGGCTCGTATGATTACGTGCTGATCGATTGCCCGCCGTCGCTGAGCCTGCTGACGCTCAACGCCCTGGTCGCCGCCCATTCGGTCATGGTGCCGCTGCAATGCGAGTTCTTCGCCCTGGAAGGCATCAGCCATCTGGTGAAGACCATCGACCGGGTGCGCCAGGCGCTCAATCCCGGTTTGGAGCTGCAGGGCATCGTGCTGACCATGTTCGACAAGCGCAACAATTTGTCGGAAATGGTGGCGGCCGATGTGCGCGAGTTCTTTGGCGACAAGGTCTACAAGACGGTGATTCCGCGCAATGTGCGCATTTCCGAGGCGCCGTCGCATGGCAAGCCGGTGCTGATCTATGACGTCAAGTGCAGCGGGTCCGAGGCCTATATCCACTTGGCTTCGGAAGTGTTGAAGCGTGAACGCAAGATGAGGGCGGCAGGGTGAGTAACGTGGTCGAGGACAAGCGTCGAAATCTGGGCCGGGGTCTGTCGGCGCTGTTGGGGGATACGGGCGTGGCCGCCGCCGCCGCCGTGCTCGACGGTGGAACCGCTGCCGCTTCGGCGCCGGGCACGCCCGGCCCGGCCAAGGGCTTGCGCACCCTTCCGGTCACCCAGCTCAAGCCGGGCAAGTATCAGCCCCGCCGCCAGTTCGACGAGGAGGCCATCGCCGATCTGGTCGAGTCGGTGCGTGACAAGGGCGTGCTCCAGCCGCTGTTGGTCCGTCCCATTGCCGGTGGTTACGAGATCATCGCCGGCGAGCGCCGCTGGCGCGCCGCCCAGCGCGCCCAATTGCACGACGTGCCGGTGATCATCCGCGAGTTCACCGACAAGGAAGCCCTGGAAGTCGCGCTGGTCGAGAACCTGCAGCGCCAGGACCTGTCGCCGCTGGAAGAGGCCGAGGGCTACCGCCGGCTGGTGGAGGAATTCAACCACACCCAGGAAGAACTGGCCAAGGCGGTCGGCAAGTCGCGCAGTCACGTGGCCAACATGATGCGTCTGTTGGCATTGCCTGATCCCATCAAGGGCATGGTCGAGGCCAAGCAGATATCCGCCGGCCATGCCCGCGCGCTGCTGACCGCCGCCGACCCGCTGACGCTGGCCCGCGAGGTGGTCGACAAGCAACTCAATGTGCGCCAGACCGAAAAGCTGGCCGCTACCGAGCCCAAGACCAGGGCTGGAGCGGGGGGCCGTCCCGCCGCGCCGGCCAAGGATGCCGACACCGCTGCGCTGGAACGTGACCTGACCGAATTGCTGGGCGTGCGGGTGACGTTGAAGCCCATGGGCAAGGGCGGCGAGTTGACCATCCAATATGGCAGCCTGGAACAGCTCGACGACATTCTGTCGCGCCTGTCGGGCACCAAGTAGCACCCGAGGGGCGGGGGAGGGAGCATGTTGACCGAAGGCGCGCTGGAGACGCTGCTGGACCGGGTTCCGCCGGATGTGGCGGAAACCTTCACGCCCGCCCAGCGGGCGGCGCTGTGGAACGCGGTCAAGCCGGCCAGTTGGCGCCGTCACCCGATCAATATCCGCCTGTCCTTCCCCATCCTGGGGCAGCGCTATTTCGTCACCGTGGTTGGCGGCATAGAGCGGCGCTCGGGCGAGCGGCTGTATCGCGAGCGGCGCATGTTTCCCTTGCGCACGGCGGGTAACATCCTCTTTCTTCTCGGCATCGGCTGCACGTTCACCCTGGCCTCGGTGCTGGGCCTCGTGCTGCTGTCCAAATTGATCGAATTCTAGAGGGACTTTCCACCAATGACTTCCTGCCCCTGCGGTTCCAGCCGCGGCTTCGACGAGTGCTGCGGCCCGCTGCTTGGCGGCGCGCCCGCGCCCACGCCGGAAGCGCTGATGCGCTCGCGCTACACCGCGTTCACCCGTGCCGATCTGGACTATCTCGAAACCACCCTGGCGCCGGAAGCCCGCGAGGATTACGACCGCGCCGAGACCGAGACCTGGGTCAAGGGTGCCGACTGGCGCGGCCTTGAGATCCGCGGCAGCGAGGGCGGCGAAAGCGACGAGGAAGGCCAGGTGGAGTTCGTCGCCCGCTACAAGTTCCAGGGCCGCGCCTTCGCCCATCACGAGCTCGCCAGCTTCCGCAAGCAGGATGGCCGCTGGATCTACGTGGATGGCGTGATGAACCCGAAACCGGCGCAGCGCAGCGTCGCCAAAGTCGGCCGCAATGATCCGTGCAGCTGCGGGTCGGGGAAGAAATTCAAGAAGTGCTGCGGGGCCTGAGGCCCTGATACGGAAAAGGCCGGGGAGACCCGGCCTTTTTTATTGCACTGTGGCGATGTCCCTAGGCCCGCAAACCATCGGCATCCTCGATGCCCAGTTCGGCGGCTTCGGCGTCGAAGGCATCGCGATAGAGCGGGTAGGCCCTGGTCTTCGTCATGGGCTCGCCGGTCATGGAATTGGTGTACTCGGCGCGCTCCAGCAGCGGATGAGCAGCCTTGTTGGGGCAGGCGTCGCCCTCGGCGATCAGCGCCTTGATCTGGGCACCCAGGCCGGCGGCGTGGCAGGCGTCGAGGTCGGCCTCGCGGCGCAGATCCTCGATCTCGGCACGCAGCTCATCATTTTCCTCGCGCAGGCGCTCGAGTTCGGCGCGCAGTTCGGCCATTTCGAATTCGGTGGTGGTCATAGGTCGGCCTCCTGCCAAAAAGGGGGCGCAAAAACGAATGGCCGGGCTTCCGCCCGGCCTGGTTCGTTCATTCGCCCCAGTACCAGGGGAATTTAAGTCAGCATAAACCGGCCGGCTGGTCTGCGGCAAACCGCATGGATGTGGGCCAGACAGCAAAAAGGCCCGAGGTCGAAAGACCCGGGCCTTTTTTGAAAAATTGGAGCGGGCGAAGGGATTCGAACCCTCG
>JAEZFE010000152.1 GCA_023437865.1 Pseudomonadota bacterium
CGGTGGTCGAGGCCGAAAGCGGCGACGAAGCCGCCACCCTGGCCGACCAGATCGAGGGGCTGAATTTGGTGGTCTCGGACATCGTCATGCCCGGCATATCGGGCATGGAACTGGCGCGCCGCCTGCGTGCCACCCGGCCAGAGGTCAAGGTGGTGCTGATCAGCGGCTTTTCGGTGGACACCGGCCTGGACTTGGCCGATGTGGACGTCCTAAGAAAGCCGTGGGAAAAGCGAGACCTGATCCGCGCAATTCGCCGCCCGGTTCAGCAGCTCGCCCAGGATTAGAGCCGGTCCGTCGGAGGCGGGATCGGCTCCTTAGCCCGAGCGGCGTTTGAGCCCCAGCCCGCACGGATGTGCGGGCGCACTTTGGAGAGGAGGCCGCGATGACCAGCCGCAAGCGCGTCTATGTGGTGGAGGACGAACCCGACATCCGCCGGCTGGTCTGCGACGTGCTGGAGGGCTACGGCTATGCGGTCACCGCCTTCGGCTCGGGCCGCGACGCGCGGCAGGCCATCCGCCGCGAGCCGCCCAGCGTATGCATCGTCGATCTCGGCCTGCCCGACATGGACGGCCTGTCACTGGTGCGTGAATTGTGGGAGGACGTGCGCTTCGGCGTCATCATCCTGTCGGGCCGCTCCAGCGTGTCCGACCGCGTGCTCGGCCTGGAACTCGGCGCCGACGACTACATCGTCAAGCCGTTCGAGCCGCGCGAGCTGGTGGCCCGCGTCAACACCGTCATCCGCCGCCGCGACCAGCTGGCGGTGGCCGCCGCCGGCTCCGACACCGCCAAGGCCCGCTTCGCCGAATGGACCTTCGATTCCGGCAACCTGACCCTGACCGCCACCGATGGCCGCCAGGAAACCCTGACCGCCGCCGAGGCGGCGCTGCTGGCCGCCTTGCTGCGCGCCCCCAAGCGGGTGCTGTCGCGCGACCAGTTGCAGGGCGAGGCCACCATGGACCGCGACGACTTCCCCTTCGACCGCTCCATCGACGTCCGCATCTCGCGCCTGCGCAAGAAGCTCGAACAGGACGTCAAAACCCCCAAGCTGATCAAGACGGTGTACGGCGCGGGCTATCTGTTCACCGCCGAGGTGACCTGGCTTTAGGGCATAGGGTCGCCCCCGCAACAATTCGTCATAATCGCGAGATAGTTCCGCAAAACCGCCCTGTTAGACCTCTCGGCCAAGCTCGCATCAATGCGGCACCAATAACAGCCAGAGGGACTGTCCAATGGACATCAATGCCTACGACCGCGACCTCGACAAGAACGCGGCCAATTTCGTTGCGCTGACGCCCCTGACCTTCCTGGAGCGGGCCGCCAGCCTGTATCCCGAGCGCACCGCCATCATCCACGGCCAGGTCCGCCGCTCGTGGGGCGACACCTTCACCCGCGTCCGCCGGCTGGCTTCGGCGCTGGCCAAGCGCGGCATCGCCAAGGGCGACACGGTGGCCCTGCTGGCCGCCAACACCCCGGAATTGTTCGAGGCCCATTTCGGCGTGCCGCTGGCCGGCGCCGTGCTGAACGCCATCAACACCCGGCTCGACGCCGAGGCCATCAGCTTCATCCTGGAGCATGGCGAAGCCAAGATCCTGATCACCGACCGCGAGTTCTCGAAGGTCGCCAAGAAGGCGCTGGAAGGCTTCGGCCGCACCATTCCGGTCATCGACATCGATGATCCCAGCTATGCCGGCGGCGAGCTGATCGGCGAGACCACCTACGAGGCGCTGCTGGCCGAGGGCGATCCCGAGCATCCGTGGGACATGCCCGCCGACGAGTGGGACGCCATCGCCCTGAACTACACCTCGGGCACCACCGGCAACCCCAAGGGCGTGGTCTACCATCACCGTGGCGCCTATCTGAACGCCGTGTCGAACGCGCTGTCGTGGAACATGGGCGATGCCCCGGTCTATCTGTGGACCCTGCCGATGTTCCACTGCAACGGCTGGTGCTTCCCGTGGACCATGGCGGTATCCGCCGGTACCAGCGTGTGCCTGCGCCATGTGCGCGTCGAAGCGGTGCTCGACGCCGTGCGCACCGAGAAGGTGACGCATTTCTGCGGCGCCCCCATCGTGCTGAACATGATCAACAACGCCGCCCCCGAGCTGAAGGCCGGCATCTCGCACGCCGTCAAGGTGATGACCGCCGGCGCCGCCCCGCCCGCCGCCGTCATCGGCGGCATGGAGGCCATGGGCTGGGAAGTCACCCACGTCTACGGCCTGACCGAATGCTACGGCCCCACCGTGGTCAGCGTCTGGCACGACCGCTGGAACGGCCTGAGCCTGGACGAGAAGGCGGTCCTGAAGGCCCGCCAGGGCGTGCGCGGCCCCATGCTGGAAGCGGTCATGGTCGCCGATCCGTTCACCCTGGAGCCGGTGCCCAAGGATGGCCGCACCATGGGTGAGATCTTCATGCGCGGCAACAACGTCATGAAGGGCTACCTGAAGAACCCGTCGGCCACCGAGGAAGCCTTCAAGGGCGGCTGGTTCCACACCGGTGATCTGGCCGTGTGGCATGCCGACGGCTATGTCGAGATCAAGGACCGCTCCAAGGACATCATCATCTCGGGCGGCGAGAACATTTCGTCCATCGAGGTCGAGGACGCGCTGTACCGCCATCCCGATGTGATGGAAGCCGCCGTGGTGGCGCGCCCCGATGAGAAGTGGGGCGAGACCCCGTGCGCTTTCGTGGTGCTGAAGCCGGGTGCGGCGGCCACCGATGCCGAGTTGATCGCCTTCTCGCGCCAGCGTTTGGCCCATTTCAAATGCCCGCGCACCGTGGTGTTCACCGATGCCATTCCGCGCACCACCGGCGGCAAGGTGGACAAGAAGCTGCTGCGGGAGAAGGCCAAGGCGCTGTAGCAACGCCTCCCGCCTAGCGGGGAAGGGGCGTTCGGTCTAAAATCGCCCCATGAACGCCGCCGAAATCCGGGTGAGCGCCGAGCAGGTCAAGGTGCTCGCGCGCAATCTGCCCTTTACCATCTTCACCGGAACCGCCGTCGCCCTGCTGGCGGCGGCCGGGGCGGCGGGCACGGTGGGGGCGTGGATCTGGAACTGGGCCATCGCCTTCGTGGTGGTGGCGGTGCTGCGGTTGGCCATGTTGCGTCTTTACTGGCGTGCGCCCAGCCGCGACACCCGGCCCATGCTGTGGGGGTGGGCACTGGCCGCCAACACCCTGACGGTCGGGTTGATGTGGCTGGTGTTTGGCCTGATCAGCTTCGTCCCCAACGACGCCACCCATGCCTTGTTCATCGCTATCATCCAGACCGGCCTGACGGCGGCGTCGCTGGCCAGCCTTTCGCCGTTCACCCCGGCCTTGCTGGCCTTCGCCATCCCGACCATGGCGGGGATGATGGTTCCCTTTGCCCTATCGGGCGAGAGCACGCTCACCATCCTAGCCATCATGGCTCTGGTGTTCGTGCTGGTGATCCTGCTGTCGGCCCTGCGGGCCGAGAAGGTGCTGCTTCAGTCCATCCGCCTGCGCTACGACAACCAGCGCCTGATCGATGATTTGCAGCGCGCCATGACCGAGGCCGAGGCCGCCAGCCGCGCCAAGTCGGATTTCCTGGCGGTCATGAGCCACGAAATCCGCACCCCCATGAACGGCGTCGCCGCCATGGCCGAGCTGCTGGCCCAGACACGGACCGACAGCGAGCAGGGCTCGATGATCTCGATCCTGCGGCAATCGGCGGATTCGCTGCTGACCATCATCGACGACATCCTGGATTTCTCGAAGATCGAGGCGGGCCGTCTGGCGCTTGAGGACGTGCCGTTCGATCTGGCCCGCGTGGTCGAAGACGTGGCCCAGATGGTGGCGCCGCGCGCTTCGGAAAAGGGCATCGAGCTGGTGGTGGATCTGGAACCCGATCTGCCCGCCTTCGTGTACGGCGACCCGGTGAGGCTGCGTCAGGTGCTTTTGAATTTGGCAGGCAATGCGGTCAAGTTCACCGAGCGCGGCCATGTCCGCCTGACCGCCGCGTGGCACCAGCCCGAGCTGTACGTGGCGGTGGAGGACACCGGCATCGGCATCGCGCCCGAGACCCAGGTGATGCTGTTCGAGCCGTTCACCCAAGCCGACGGCACGGTGGCGCGGCGCTATGGCGGCACCGGCCTGGGCCTGTCCATTTGCAAGCGACTGTTGGCGCTGATGGGCGGGCGCATCTGGCTGGAAAGCGAGGAAGGCAAGGGTTCGCGCTTCGCCTTCGTACTGCCCTGCCGTGTCGCGCCCGGTAACCCCCACCAACCGCTGGCCGGCATCCGGGCGGCGGTACAGGCCGATGGTGTGCAGGCGCGGGCGTTGGTGCGCACGCTGGCCCGGCTGGGTGCCATTGTGACGGGCGAGCCGGAGGTGGTGGTGCGCGACGGCCCTGGCCCGGCAACCGGCCCGGTGGTCGAGCTGATCGCCTTTCACCAGCTCGAGGCCAATGGCGGCGGCGTGCGCCTGCGCAAGCCCGCCCGAGCCGAAGACCTCGCCCGCGCTATCCAGGTGGTGCTGGGCCGTATTCCGGCGCAAAAACCTGGCCTTGGCGGAAAGGTGTGGGTGACGCCGCCAGCGGACGTGGCCGAGGACAGCGGTGCCTTAATTCTGGTGGCCGAAGACAGCGCGGTGAACCGCCTGGTGGTGTCCAAAATGCTCGACCGGCTGGGCGTCGTCTACGATTTGGCCCGCGATGGCGCCGAGGCGCTGCTGCGCTTCCACTCGCGACACTACGGTCTGGTGCTCACGGATTTCCATATGCCCGGCATGGACGGCCTGGCGCTGGCCCGCGCCATCCGTGCCGGCGGCGCCACCCTGCCGATCGTGGCGCTGACCGCCGATGTCACCCCCGAGACGGCGGCGGCGTGCCGCGAATCCGGCATGCAGGGCTATCTGACCAAGCCGGTCAGCCTGGCCGCGCTGGAGGGCGCCATCGGCCAGTACCTGCCCTGCGCCTTGCAATTGCGGACCGAGGCTGGAACGCCGCCCAGCCCGGCGCTTGACACCTCGGTGCTGGCTGCGATCTTTGGGGGATTGGACAACGAGGCGCGGATGTTGCTGGCCGATTATGCCGCCGCCACCGCCACCCGCTTCGGCCATCTGGATGCGGCGATGACAACAAGCGACATGGTTGCGGTGAAATACCACGCGCACACCGCCAAGGGCGCTTCCCGGTCAGTGGGCGCGGTGGCGCTGGCGGAAACCTTCGCCGCCCTGGAAAAGGCGGTGGGTGCGAACGATCTGGGGCAGGTGGGGCCCTTGCTTGAGCGGGGGCGGATGCAGTTGGGCGAATTCCACCAGTGCTTGGCCGGGCTGACGGGGGACGGGGAATGAAGGGCGTAATCCTGGTGACCGCCGATGACGCGCTCCGGCAGGAGGTGGAAAGCACCTTTGCCGGGATGGGGCTGGCCTGTTCGTCGGAAATGCCGTTGGGACGCGCGCCCGCATGGGCGCTGGTGGGCGATATCGGCCTGCTGGCGCCCCGGGG
>JAEZFE010000163.1 GCA_023437865.1 Pseudomonadota bacterium
GGTGTCAGGAGGGTGTCAGGGTGACTATGATTTTTAGGGCTTGGCGACGTGCCAGACGTCCTTCACACCGTCGCCGGTGGTGTCGCCCGGCTTGGTGTCCTTGATCCAGGTATAGAGCGGCTTGCCCTTGTACGCCCATTGCTTGGAGCCATCGGGCCGGGTGATGACAGACAGATCGCCATCGGCCTTGGCACCTGCCTCGGCGGTCAGCGGCGGCCAGTTCTGGGCGCAGGCATCGACGCAAGTGGACGTGCCGGCCTCGTCCTTGTCGTAGGTGTAAAGCGTCATCCCCTTGTCGTCGGTCAGCATGGCCGAGCCCTTCTTGACCGTACCGGCCTGCGCGGTGGCGGCGGCAAGCAGCGCGCACGCGGCGATGGCGAGGTGAAGCTTCATGGCGTTCTCCCTGAGCTGAGCGGATGGGTCCGCCTCTGCTCAACACAGCCGGCGGAGGAATGACCCCACACCTCTTTCGCCAATCGCCTTCCGGAGAGCAAAAACAAAGCCCCGCCGAAACGGCGGGGCTTGTCATCGCGGTCAAAGAAACGGGTGTTTACGCCCGCCGCCGCCTCGGCTCCGGCCGGCCCACCACGTGGCCCCACAAATCGTGGTCCTCGGCATGCTCGATCTCGGCCAGCACGATGTCGCCCGGTTCCAAATCGGTGTCGGAGAGGAACACGCAGCCGTCCACCTCAGGGCTGTCGGCCCACGAGCGGCCAAAGGCGCCGTCCTCGTCGACCTCGTCGATCAGCACCTCGATGGTCTTGCCGACCTTGCGCTGGTTGCGCTCGTCCGAGACCTGACGGGCCAGCTCCATCAGCCGGTTGTAGCGCTCCTCCTTGACGTCCTCGTCGACGTGGTCTTCGAGGCTGTTGGCGGCGGCGCCCTGGACGTTCTCGTACTTGAAGCAGCCGACGCGGTCGAGTTGGGCCTGCTCCAGCCATTGCAGCAGGAACTCAAAATCCTCCTCGGTCTCACCGGGGAAGCCGACGATGAAGGTCGAACGGATGGCGAGGTCGGGGCAGATTTCGCGCCACTTGCGGATGCGCTCCAGCACCTTCTCGTGATCGGCGGGGCGCTTCATGGCCTTCAGGATCTTGGGGCTGGCGTGCTGGAAGGGGATGTCCAGGTAGGGCAGGATCTTGCCCTCGGCCATCAACGGAATCAGCTCGTCCACATGCGGGTAGGGGTAGACGTAGTGCATCCGCACCCACACCCCTAGATCGCCCAGCGCCGAGGCCAGCTCGGTCAGCCGCGTGCGCACCTGCTTGCCGTTCCAGCGGCTCTCGGCATAGCCCAAATCCAGGCCATAGGCGCTGGTGTCCTGGCTGATCACCAGCAGTTCCTTGACGCCGGCCATGGCCAGCCGTTCGGCTTCCTCCAGCACGTCCGCCGCCGGACGGCTTGCCAGATCACCGCGGATGCTGGGGATGATGCAGAACGCGCAACGGTGGTTGCAGCCCTCGGAAATCTTCAGATAGGCATAATGATGCGGGGTCAGGTGCAGGCCCTCGGGCGGCACCAGCGACATCATCGGATCGGCCACCGGCGGCACGGCATCGTGTACCGCGTTGACCACCTGCTCGTACTGGTGCGCGCCGGTGACGGCCAGGACGCCCGGATGGACCTCGCGGATGGCGGCCTCGTCGCTCAGGCAGCCGGTGACGATCACCCGCCCGTTTTCCACCATGGCCTCGCCGATGGCCTCCAGCGATTCGGCGCGGGCCGAATCGAGGAAGCCGCAGGTGTTGACAATGACCACGTCGGCGCCGTCGTAGCTGGCCGAGATGTCATAGCCCTCGGAGCGGAGGCGGGTGAGGATGCGCTCGGAATCGACCAGAGCCTTGGCGCAGCCCAGGCTGACGATGCCTACCTTCGGAATGGCGTTGTTCATGCTTCCAATAGAAAAAGGGCGGCCCCTGACAAAAGGGAGGCCGCCGGGCTTCGGTTGCCTGACCAGATAGAGGTAAACGGTTTGGGATTCAAGCGCGCGCGCGGCAGGCAGCGCGCTTTCGCCACGTGTGTGACCTTGCTAAATTAGTGTATTGTAATATATAGATGGTGGATCGATATCGCGAGGTTTCCATCATGACCGCCTTTTCCCCCTGGACCGCCTTGGCCGGCGGCGCACTGATTGGCGCGGCGGCAGTGCTGCTGATGACGACCAAGAGCCGGGTCATGGGGATCTCCGGCATTCTCGGCGGCTTAACGGGCGAGCCGCGCTCCAAGGAGACGCCGTGGCGGCTAAGCTTCGTGGCGGGAATGGCCACACCGGCTGCGGTGCTGGCCGCGCTCGGCCAGTTTCAGGTGCAGGGCAGCGGATCGACCCTTGGCCCGCTGTTGCTGGCCGGCTTTCTGGTTGGGTTCGGCAGCCGCATGGCCAATGGCTGTACCTCGGGCCACGGCATCTGCGGGCTGGCCCGGCTGTCCCCGCATTCGCTGACCGCCGTGGCGGTGTTCATGGCCGCTGCCGGGGCGGTGGTGTTCATCCGCCGCCACCTGATCGGAGACTGAGCATGATTGCCGCCTTCGCCTCGGGTCTGCTGTTCGGCGGCGGGCTGATCCTGTCGGGTATGGTCGACCCGGCCAACGTGCTGGGCTTCTTCGACGTGGCGGGGGAATGGAACCCAACGCTGGCCTTCGTCATGGCTGGCGGATTGGGGGTGACCCTGCTGGGCTATGGGCTGCAGCGCCGGCGCATGGGGCCACCACCAGCGACCATGATCGACGCGCGGCTGCTTGGCGGTGCCGCCCTCTTCGGGCTGGGCTGGGGCCTGGCCGGCTATTGCCCCGGCCCCGCCGTGGCGGCGACAGCCGGTGGAATCCTGGAAGCCCTGCCCTTCACCCTAGCCATGTTGGCCGGCATGTTGGCGTGGAACCTAGCGGTGAGGCTCACCGCCAAGGTCCCGCCGCCCCAATGAAAAAGCCCCCGCCATGGGCGGGGGCTTTTCCGAAGCAGAAGCGGGGGATTAGCCGCGCGCCATCTTGGCCAGACGCATGCGCAGCGCGTTGAGCTTGATGAAGCCCTGGGCGTTGCGCTGGTCATAGACCGAGTCTTCCTCGAAGGTCACGTAATCGAGGCGGTACAAGCTCTTCTCGGACTTGCGGCCGACCACGGTGACATTGCACTTGTAGAGCTTGAGGCGGACCACGCCGGTCACGTTCTGGCTGATGTGGTCGATCATCTGCTGCAGCGCGATGCGCTCGGGGCTGAACCAGAAACCGTTATAGATCAGCTCCGCATAGCGGGGCATGATGTCGTCCTTCAGGTGCGCTTCGCCGCGGTCCAGCGTGATGCTCTCAATGCCACGGTGGGCGACGATCAGGATCGAGCCGCCGGGGGTCTCGTAGACGCCACGGCTCTTCATGCCAACGAAGCGGTTCTCGACCAGGTCCAGGCGGCCGATGCCATTGGCACCGCCGAGCGCGTTGAGCTTGGTCAGCAGGGCGGCCGGGGACAGACGCTCGCCGTCGATGGCAACCGCATCGCCCTTCTCGAACTCGATCTCCACATAGGTCGGCTTGTCGGGGGCCTTTTCCGGGCTGACCGAGCGGGTGAACATGTCCTCGTCGGGCTCGACGAAGGGATCCTCCAGCGCCTTGCCCTCATAGGAGATGTGCAGCAGGTTGGCGTCGGTCGAGTACGGCGCCTCGCCGCGCTTGTCCTTGGCGATCGGAATCTGGTGCTTCTCGGCGAAGTCCAGCAGCTTGGTGCGGCTGGTCAGGTCCCACAGGCGCCAGGGCGCGATCACCTTGATGTCGGGCTTCAGGGCGTAATAGCCCATCTCGAAGCGGACCTGATCGTTGCCCTTGCCGGTGGCGCCGTGCGACACCGCGTCGGCGCCCACCAGATTGGCGATCTCGATCTGGCGCTTGGAGATCAGCGGCCGGGCGATCGAGGTGCCCAGCAGGTACTGGCCCTCATAGACCGCATTGGCGCGGAACATCGGGAACACGTAGTCGCGCACGAATTCCTCACGCACGTCCTCGATGAAGATGTGCTCCGGCTTGATGCCGAGAATCTCCGCCTTCTTGCGCGCCGGCTCCAGTTCTTCGCCCTGGCCGAGATCGGCGGGGAAGGTCACCACCTCGCAGCCATAGGTGGTCTGCAGCCATTTGAGGATCACCGAAGTGTCGAGACCGCCCGAATAGGCGAGGACGACCTTCTTGACGGGCGGCTTGACGGGCATCGGATGCTCCGGGCGTGAAGGGGGCGGAAAGTCCGGCGCATTAGGCGGCGCCGGGACCCGGTGCAAGCCCTTTGCAGACGACGGC
>JAEZFE010000173.1 GCA_023437865.1 Pseudomonadota bacterium
GAACGGGATGGTGTGGATGGACCCCGCGCTGTCGCGCAAGCGGATGGCGCGGATGCTCATGGCCTCGACCGTGCCGGCATTGCCGTTGATCTTGACCGCGTCGCCCACCGCCATGGTGTCCTCGAACAGGATGAAGGCACCGGTGATGACATCCTTGACCAAGGTCTGCGAACCGAAGCCGATGGCGACACCCACCACGCCGGCACCGGCCAACAGCGGGGCGATGTTGATGCCAAGCTCCGACAGCACGATCAGCGACACCATGACCACCAGTACCACCATCAGCGCGTTACGCATCAGCGGCAGCAAGGTACGGGCGCGGGCGGAGCGTTCGACCTTGTTGCCATCCTGGCCGGTGGTGGCCAGATAGCGCTCGATGGCGCCTGAGACCAGCTCCCACACCACCAGCGCGCCTACCAGCACGGCGGCGATGCTGATCGCCGAAGACAGCACCCGGCGGCCTGCCTCCGATGACAGCAGGCCGACGGTGTCGAGGCCCCACGCCTGGGCCAGGGCCAGCACGGTGACCACCGCCACCGCGCCGCGCAGCACCACATGCAGCACCGGCAGATAGCGGTTGGCCCGGGCTTCCAGACGCGGGAAGGCCTCCTTGGCGTCCTGGCTGACGGCAAAACCGCGCTCGACCATGCGAGCCAGCGCAGCGGAGATGGCCGCCGCCGCCATCAGGACCAGCACCGAGAGCAGGCTGGCGCGCAACATGAACTCGAAGCCGCCCTTGAGGCGGATGGCCCACACCACGTACCCCGCCACCACATAGATGACGGCCAGCACGTGCCAGATATCGGCCAAGCGGTTGCGCAAGCCCTGCAGACGGCGGTCGGCAGCACCATCCTCCCCGGCACCACGCAGCCAGCGGGCCACCGCCTGACGGTTCTGCAGGATGAAGATCACCAGCATGGTGGTGATGGCGAGCCCCAGCCCCTTGAGAATGAACAGGTGGCCGCCCTTGGGCAGGCCCAACAGACGTGCCGCCTCGGTGAAGAAGTAGCCGAACATACCGACGCCAGCGAGGCGGCGGATCCAGATGATCAGGTATTCAGCGGTCTCGTCATCCATGGGCAACAGGCGCAGCAGCGGCGTGCGCGGCGCGACCAGGAAGCGCGCCAGCACCATGACCACGCGTACCGACGCATAGGCGGTCACCACCATCAAGGCTGCGATACGGGTGTTGCCGGTCAGCGCGAACAGCGATAGCACACCCCACGCCGCACCGGCAAAGCCGGCCACCGGCGCCATACGCATCAGCGCACGGGCCAGCCCCAGCGGCAGGCGCATCAGCGTCGGAATTGGCTCGCGCGGGACCATCAGCCGTTCGGGCCGGCGCAGCAGCCAGCTCAATGCATGGTCGGCGGCAATACCGGCGGCCATCAGCGCCGCCAATTTCCACAAGGTATCCGCCCAGCGGGCGCGGGCCGCCGCATCGCCGGCCTGCTGGCCCAGCCACGCCACCAGCTTCGGCAGGTCCTTCATGGCGCCGACAGCGTCCATGACGTCGTTGCCGAACACTTCCAGGCGCTCGGAAATGGTGCCGAGCAGACCGTCCTCGGCCTCCTTGTCCACATGGCGCTGGGCGGCAACCAGGCCCTTCAACTGTGCGATTAATTGCTTGCGGTCGGCGTCGCGCTCCAGCGTGCCGACTAGGCGTTCAAGCTCCTCCGTGCGGAGGCCGGGATCCTTGGGGGCATCCTGGGCGACGGCGGGCAAGGCGATGAACAGCGCCAGCAGAACGGCGGCAAGCAATCGGGTCATGGCATTCTTGGTCTTGTGGCGATAAGGGCTGGGATATAGCGCGCGACTTTGACGAAAGTGCGGCGGACGCCTACCTTCCACGCAAAGCCCGTCCGCATCAAGGACCCGCTAACACGAGGAGAAGGCGATGAGCGTCACCATCTACCACAACCCACGTTGTTCGAAGTCGCGCGAAACGCTGAAACTGATCGAGGACAAGGGCATTCAGCCCCAAGTGATCGAGTACCTGAAGACCCCGCCGAACGCCGAAGAACTGGCCCGCATCCTGACGCTGCTGGGCAAGGGCCCGCGCGACATCGTGCGCAAGAAGGAAGCAGCCGAGGCCGGACTGGACCTGGATGCTCCCGCCGCTCAACTGATCGCCGCCATGGTGGCCAACCCGGCGGTGATCGAGCGCCCCATCGTGGTGTCCGGCGACAAGGCCGCCTTGGGCCGCCCGCCCGAGAGCGTGCTGACGATCCTTTAAATCCAGAGGGCCGAACCAATCACCAACGGCCTCAGCCGGTGGGCGGTTTCTCCGACTTCCACCGGCACACGCCACGCGGCACAGTCGAGCCTAATGAAGCCCGATGAAGTTCCTTTCATCGGGATTTGCTTCGGCGAGAGAGCCCGCTCGCGATCCCCTAGCCCTTGCAGGCGCGCACGCGCGCACCCACCTGCCCTCTTTGGGGGTAGACCTATCCCCGATGCATGCTTGCACCAAACGGGCGGGGAAGCGCAGCCTTTTCGCTGTCCCCGTGCGAAGTGGAGTGGAGCGGATGGGCAGGGAAGCCTACCAGGTCGGCATGGAACAACGCCTTCGCGATCTGTCGCTGCAAATCGACAGCGTCCGGTCTCGCCTGATGGATAGCCCCAACGAGCGCCTGAAGGCGGAACTGGCAGCCCAGCTTGGCTTTTTGGAGCACCGCCGCGACCGGGTGCGCGAAAAGCTGGACGCGCTATCGGACGAGCCAGACGGCACCTGGGAAGACTTGAAAGCTGAGGTCGAAGACGAGTGGGACGCGTTGGTCCAGGATTTCGAGGAACGCGTCGCCAGCCTTGCCTAGCGCCCCTTCTGCTCTAATCAATCAGAGCAGAAGGACACGTCTCAGCGGCACTTGAGCCCCGCAGGGGCAGCCATCGCCGGGAAAACTGGAATTGGTTCCGCTCGACCGGAAACCAATTCTAGATCTGAATATCGACGCCAAGGGCCGGAGTAAGGGCACCAAGCCCGATCGCGGCATCACCGCCCGAAAGCGCCCAATCGATGGCGCGGGAGGAATCGTGCACCTGGTCGGCAAAGCGCTGGACCTCGGGATCGTCCGACAGCTTGCGACGTTGCTCCTCGACCAGCGCCTTCAGCTGCCTGACGAGGTTACGCACTTGGGCGGCAAATTCGGAATCGGCCTGGCTCTCGCCAGCCTGACGTTGACGCTCGGCAACCGTTTCCATCAGTTGGTCGCGCCGTTCCTGGGCTTCCTCGGCAGCGGTCTTGGGCTCCTCGGCCTTCTTTTCGCCGTCCTGGGCCAGTTCCGCCGCCTTGGCCTCGGCCTGATCGGCCTCCTGGACGGCGGTATCCGGCTGCTGCTCCTGATCGGCCGCCTGCCCCGTCTCCTGAGCGGCGCCTTCCGTCTCAGCCTGATGGGCCTCCGCTTCCGCATCCTCCGCATCCGGCTGCACCTCGGCGGCGGCTTTCTCGCCGCCGGAGATTACCGAATCGCCCCCGGCCATGGCAGCCCCACCGCCAGCGGCACCGTATTCCTTGACCGCCGCGGCCAATTCCCGGGCGATACGGGCAGCCTGGCGAGCCACCACCTTGGGGTCGCCGCCGAACCGCAGCAGCATCTCCAACTCGCGCTTGAGCTGCTCCACCCGCTGCTTGGCCCAAGCCTTGCGGTCGGCCTTTGACGACTTGAGGGCCATATCGAGACTGTTCAGCGCCTCGCGGGCCGATTGCTGCCGAGGGGTGAGCGCCTGTTCGGCTTCCGCCTTGTTCGGCTGCTTGCGTGCCTGTTGCTGCACCAGCAGAGCGGACAACGAGCGGGCACTTGATCGAATGTCCATGACTTGGCTCTCCCCTCAGTCCGACGACGGTTTCAGCGCGCCATCGTGCATCCGACAGGGATTGAAACGCCCCGGTGATGGCCTTGACCGGCACCGACATGGCATTGGCTGGCAATAGGCTTCTTGCCCGACGGACATCGTCATCGCCGCCTCCCTTCTGGATGGCGCCCGCATTATCGCGCGAAAGCCAGTCTTAGGCAACATTAACGCGCGCAAGGATTGCAACCGCCTCCATGCCTGGCAGCAGGACGCCCGAAAAAGACAGCCCCCTCCGTTGCACGGAGAGGGCTGCTGGGATACCGAGGGATGGAGACTAAGCCGCCTTGGACTGCCCGTCCACCAGAGCAACGATGTCGCCCATGATGGCGGTGATGTCGTAATCTTTAGGCGTGTAGATACGGGCACAGCCGGCGGCGAGCAGCATCCTCTCATCCTCGGGCGGGATGATGCCGCCGGCCACCACCGGAATGTCGCCGAGACCGGCTTGACGCATGCGCTCCAGCACCTCGGTGACCAGCGGGACATGGCTGCCCGACAGGATGGACAGGCCGACGACGTGAACGCCCTCCTCCAACGCGGCATTGACGATCTGGGCCGGGGTCAGGCGGATACCCTCGTAAACCACTTCCATGCCGGCGTCGCGGGCACGCACGGCGATCTGCTCGGCGCCGTTGGAGTGGCCGTCGAGGACGGGCTTGCCCACCAGCATCTTGACGCGGCGGCCAAGCTTGGCCGAAACCGCATCCACCTGGGCACGCACGGCAGTGATCTTCTCGCCCTTGGCCGCGGCGGCGGCACGCGCCACGCCAGTGGGGGCGCGGTACTCGCCGAACACCTCACGCAGGGTGGCGGCCCATTCGCCAGTGGTGACGCCGGCATGGGCGGCGGCGATGGAGGGCTCCATGACGTTGCGGCCCTCCTGGGCGGCCGAGCGCAACTCGGCGATAGCCTTATCCACCGCCTTGGTGTCACGCGCGGCACGGAACGCCTTCAGCCGCTCGATCTGCTCGGCCTCGGCGCGCGGATCGACGGTCAGGATCGAACCCTCGCCGGTGGTCAGCGGGCTGGGCTCAGTCTCGGTCCACTTGTTGACGCCGACGACGATCTGCTCGCCCGATTCGATGCCGGCGATGCGACGCGCGTTGGCCTCCACCAGCTTCTGCTTCATGTAGCTCGATTCGACCGCCGCCACCGCGCCGCCCATGCCGTCGATGCGGGCCAGCTCATCCTTGGCCTCGGCCATCAGCGCCTCGACCTTCTTGGCGATCTCGACCGAGCCGTTGAAGATGTCGCCGTATTCCAGCAGGTCGGTCTCGTAGGCGACGATCTGCTGGAGGCGCAGCGACCATTGCTGGTCCCACGGGCGCGGCAGGCCCAGCGCCTCGTTCCAAGCCGGCAGCTGCACAGCGCGGGCGCGGGCGTCCTTGGACAGCACCACCGCCAGCATCTCCAGCAGGATGCGATAGACGTTGTTCTCGGGCTGCGGTTCGGTCAGGCCCAGGCTGTTGACCTGAACGCCATAGCGGAAACGGCGGGCCTTCTCGTCGGTGATGCCGTAGCGGGTACGGCAGATCTCGTCCCACAGATAGGTGAACGCGCGCATCTTGCACAATTCGGTGACGAAGCGGATGCCGGCGTTGACGAAGAACGAAATACGGCTGACCACCACCGGGAAATCCTCGGCCGGCACGGTGGGGCGCACGGTGTCGAGCACCGCGATGGCGGTGGCCAGCGCATAGGCCAATTCCTGCTCGGGCGTCGCACCGGCTTCCTGCAGGTGGTACGAGCACACGTTCATCGGGTTCCACTTGGGAACCTCGCGATAGGTGAAGGCGATGACGTCGCTGGTGAGCTTCAGGCTGGGCTGCGGCGCGAAGATATAGGTCCCGCGCGACAGGTATTCGTTGATGATGTCGTTCTGGGTGGTGCCGTTCAGGCTGGACCGCGCCGCCCCCTGCTTTTCGGCGGTGGCGATATAGAGCGACAGCAACCAGGGCGCCGGGGCGTTGATGGTCATCGAGGTGTTCATCCTCTCCAAGGGGATACCCTCGAAGAGCGTCATCATGTCGCCAATATGTCCCACCGGAACGCCGACCTTGCCGACCTCGCCGCGTGCGAGCGCATGGTCGGAATCGTAGCCGGTCTGGGTCGGGAGGTCGAAGGCGATGGACAGTCCGGTCTGACCCTTGGTCAGGTTGGTGCGGAACAGCTTGTTGCTCTCGGCCGCCGAGCTGTGCCCCGAATAGGTGCGGAACAGCCAGGGCTTTTCGCGGCCAAGGGTGGAAGCTGGGGCGTTGGTCGTCATTCCTAGGTCACCCTCTCTATCGACGGGTTGCGTCATCATCCTACCGAGAAGTCGGGGTCCTACGACCTAAAATTTCTCGACATCCGGACTTCACGAAACAAACTATCATTTTGTGCATTGCGAAGAAAGCCGCAAAACGCTACAAGGCGAAGGTCGGTTGCCGACGCAAGGGTTGGACCGGCCGTGTCGCGGGGAATCTCGGCATTCCTCGCAGGTGCAAACAGGGTGGTTTTCGGAAACTGAGGAGTTACCGGGATGAGCGAAGCGGCGAAGATGGCCGACATCCGGCCGGATCAGGCGGTCAAGGATCTCTACGAGGTCGGCGAGATTCCGCCGCTCGGCCATGTGCCGAAGCAGATGTACGCCTGGTGCATCCGCAAGGAGCGTCATGGCAACCCGGACACCGCCATGCTGGTCGAGGTGGTGGAGACCCCCGAGATCGATCCGCATGAAGTGCTGATCATGGTCATGGCCGCCGGCGTCAACTACAACGGCGTGTGGGCGGCCCTGGGCAAGCCTATCTCGCCCTTCGACTACCACAAGGCGCCCTACCACATCGCCGGCTCGGACGCTTCGGGCATCGTGTGGAAGGTCGGCTCGAAGGTGAAGCGCTGGAAAGTCGGCGACGAGGTCGTGGTCCATTGCAACCAGACCGACGGCGACGACGAAGAGTGCAATGGCGGCGATCCGATGAACTCGCCGACCCAGCGCATCTGGGGCTATGAGACCCCCGACGGCTCGTTCGCGCAGTTCACCCGCGTCCAGGCCCAGCAGCTCATGCACCGTCCCAAGCACCTGAGCTGGGAAGAGAGCGCCTGCTACACCCTGACGCTGGCCACCGCCTATCGCATGCTGTTCGGCCACCGCCCGCACATCCTGCGTCCCGGCCATAACGTGCTGGTGTGGGGTGCCGCCGGCGGCCTGGGCTCCATGGCCATCCAGCTGATTTCGGTGGCCGGCGCCAACGCCATCGGCGTCATCTCGGAAGAGGACAAGCGCGACTTCGTGCTCGGCCTCGGCGCCAAGGGCGTCATCAACCGCAAGGACTTCGATTGCTGGGGTCAGCTGCCCGACGTGGACGGCGACCAGGAAGCCTTCAAGGACTACATGAAGAAGGTCCGCGAGTTCGGCAAGGCCATCTGGGACATCACCGGCAAGGGCAACGACGTCGACTTCGTGTTCGAGCACCCCGGCGAAGCCACCTTCCCGGTGTCGTGCAACGTGGTCAAGCGCGGCGGCATGGTCGTGTTCTGCGCCGGCACCACCGGCTTCAACCTGACCTTCGACGCCCGCTTCGTGTGGATGCGCCAGAAGCGCATCCAGGGCAGCCACTTCGCCAACCTGCTGCAGGCCAGCCAGGCCAACCAGCTGGTGATCGAGCGCCGCATCGATCCGTGCATGTCGGAATGCTATTCGTGGGACGAGATTCCGACCGCTCACATGAAGATGCTGCGCAACCAGCACAAGCCCGGCAACATGGCCGTGCTGGTGCAGGCGCTGAAGCCCGGCCGCTACACCGTCGAGGACTGCATCGAGGGCGAGTAAGCCCCATGAGGAAAGCCCTCTCCTGCGCGGGCAGGAGAGGGCCTTTTTTAATGACGCTTAAGGACTACGCGCACATGACCACCGCTCTGCTGATGCCCGATCTTATCGCCACCTGCGCTTCCGCCCTCGATACGCTCAAGGGCCTGCACCAGGCGGCCAAGCAATCCGTGACCGCCATGGTCGCCAAGGACGGCAAGGTCGATGCCGCCCTGTTCGAAGTTAACCAGGAGGCCGCCCACGGCTATGCCTGGCTGACCACCTATGTGGCCGCGCTCGAACAGATGCTGGAATGGGCCAAGCGGCTGGACGCCTCGGGCAAGCTGGGCGAGCTGGAAGCGCTGATGCTGCAATCGGCCTTTGGTGAATATTCCGCCCAGATTTTCGGCGGCATCCCCATGAGCCAGGGCGAGTACATCCGCCCCATCGATCTCGGCCTCGATTCGGGCACCTGCCATTCCTTCCGCAACGAGGCGCTGTCGGCGCTGCGCAAGCAGGGCAACGCCCCGGCGGTGCGCGTACGCATCGCCCAGTTGATCGAGGACGGCCATCATTTCGGCGAGCTGGGCCTGGAAGACGAGACGCTGGACATGATCCGCGATCAGTTCCGCAAGTTCGTCGAGGCCGAGGTGGCGCCGCACGCCCATGAATGGCACCTCAAGGACGTGCTGATCCCGCTCGACGTGGTCAACGCGGTGGCCGAGATGGGCGTGTTCGGCCTGACCCTGCCCGAGGAATACGGCGGTCTGGGCATGGGCAAGACCGCCATGTGCGTGGTCACCGAGGAATTGTCGCGCGGCTATATCGGCGTCGGCTCGCTCGGCACCCGCTCCGAGATTGCCGGCGAGCTGATCCGCCTGGGCGGCACCGAGGAGCAGAAGCAGGAATGGCTGCCCAAGATTGCCTCGGGCGAGATCCTGCCGACCGCGGTGTTCACCGAGCCCAATACCGGCTCCGACCTCGGCTCGCTGCGCACCCGCGCGGTGCGCGAGAGCGATGAGTACGTGGTCACCGGCAACAAGACCTGGATCACCCATGCCAGCCGCTCCGATTTGATGACCCTGCTGGTGCGCACCGACCCCAGCTCCAAGGACTGGCGCGGCCTGTCGATGATGCTGGCGCCCAAGCAGCGCGGCACCGAGGACACCCCGTTCCCGACCCCGGGCATGACCGGCGGCGAGATCAAGGTGCTGGGCTATCGCGGCATGAAGGAATACGAGCTGGGCTTCGACGGCTTCAAGGTGCCGGCCGGCAATCTGCTCGGCGGTGTCGAGGGCCAGGGCTTCAAGCAGCTGATGGAAACCTTCGAATCGGCCCGCATCCAGACTGCGGCGCGCGCCGTCGGCGTGGCCCAGAACGCGCTGGAGATCGGCCTGCAATACGCTAAGGACCGCGTCCAGTTCGGCAAGCCGCTCTACAAGTTCCCGCGCGTCGCCTGCAAGGTGGCATGGTCGGCGGTCGAAACCATGATCGCCCGCCAGCTGACCTACTTCTCGGCTCGCCAGAAGGACTCGGACCGCCGCTGCGACATCGACGCCGGCATGGCCAAGCTGCTGGGCGCCCGCGTTGCCTGGTCCAACGCCGACTACGCGCTGCAGATCCACGGCGGCAACGGTTACGCCGAGGAATATCAGATCAGCCGCGTGCTGTGCGACGCCCGCATCCTCAACATCTTCGAGGGCGCGGCGGAGATCCAGGCGCAGGTTATCGCCCGTGGCCTTCTGTCGGGTGGACGCGGCTAGTAAAAGGTGGTTATGTGGGCGAGAGGGTAGCTACCCCTCGCCCCTTCCCTTGTCTGCCTGCGGCCTCCCTCCATGCGCGAACTTCTGTTGAATCTGGCCGAATATGACCGGAGCCTGACCGCCGAACTGGGCGCATCCCACCCGAAGGTGCAGGAACTGCGCGAGGCAAACGCCCGTGAGTTGGAATTGGTGGTGGATGAAGACGGCTGGCCCACCATCGCCGAGGCCGGCGAGGAAGGCAGCGCCGCCGCCCTGTTGGTCGCCTGCCACGCGACCAGCCGCCCGGCCTTTCAGCGTCGCTGCCTGACCATGATGAAGGCCTCCGCCCGCCAGGGCGAGGTGCCCGCCGAACACGTGGCGGAGTTGGAAGCCGCGATCCGCGACTGACCGCCCCGCCGGTCATGCGCCCTCCCGGCGACGCCGGGGCATGGGTGGGCCTGACGGAAAGCTCTATTGAACGCAATGGGATAGCCCCGCAC
>JAEZFE010000232.1 GCA_023437865.1 Pseudomonadota bacterium
CACCATGTGCATCGGCGGCGGCCAGGGCATCGCCCTGGTGCTGGCGCGCGACTAAACGTAGTGCGGAGACGGCGGGGGGAGACATCCCCGCCGGGTCAAACTAAGGCGGGTGCTGCAAGGTGCCCGCTTTTTTTTTACGCTGTGGGGAAATTGGGGGCTTAGGCGGAACCCGGTCTGGGCACCACGGGTAAACCTCCTGTGACCGGAGGCAGCGTGGTTGGCCAGCCCCATCGAGGATTACGCCCTCATCGGCGATTGCGAGACCGCTGCTCTGGTGGCCAGGGACGGCTCCATGGACTGGCTGTGCTGGCCGCGTTTTGATTCCGAGGCCTGCTTCGCCGCCCTGCTGGGGGATGCCAATAACGGGCGCTGGCAGATCGCCCCCGCCGCCTCCCCGGTCACGGTGAGGCGGCGCTATCGTCCCAACACCATGATCGTGGAGACCTCCTTCGTCACCAGCGACGGCGAAGCCATGCTGATCGACTTCATGCCGTTGCGCGGCGCGGTGTCATGCAATCTGGTGCGGCTGGTGGTGGGCACGCGCGGGACGGTGGAGTTCGGCAGCGAGATGGTCGTGCGCTTCGGCTATGGCGGCACCGTGCCATGGGTGTCGCGCACCGAGGCCGGTGACCTGCGTGCTGTGGCCGGGCCGGACATGCTGGTGCTGCGCACGCCGGTGCCCCAGCGGGGCGAGGGACTGACTACCGTGGCGAAATTCAGCGTCAGCCAGGGCGAGCGGGTGCCGTTCGTGCTGACTTATGTGCCCTCACACCTTCCGCCGCCCGATCCTATCGATCCCGAAGAGGCGTTGCGCCGGACCCAGGCGTTCTGGGAGGAATGGGCGAGCAACTGCGCCAATACGGGGGAGCACACGCCGCTGGTGGTGCGATCGCTGTTGACGCTCAAGGCGCTGACTTAATCACACACCGGCGGCATCGCGGCGGCGGCGACGACGTCTCTGCCCGAGCAGTTGGGGGGGGCGCGCAATTGGGATTATCGTTTCTGCTGGTTGCGCGATGCCACGTTGACGCTTCTGTCGCTGATGAATTCCGGCTATTTCGACGAGGCGCGGGCGTGGCGCGACTGGTTGCTGCGCGCCGCCGCCGGCTCTCCGTGGCAGACCCAGATCATGTACGGGCTGGCCGGGGAGCGCTGGCTGTTCGAGCGGGAGGTGCCGTGGTTGGCCGGCTATGAGGGCGCCAAGCCGGTCCGCATCGGCAACGCGGCGTCCGCACAACTCCAATTGGACGTCTATGGCGAGGTAATGGACGCGCTGCACCAGGGCCGCCGGGGTGGGCTGGAACACGCGGCGGCTGGCTGGGCGTTGCAGCGCGCCTTATTGGCCCATCTCGAACAGGTGTGGGCCTCGCCCGACCACGGCCTGTGGGAGGTTCGCGGTGATGCGCGGCACTTCACCCATTCCAAAGTCATGGCTTGGGTCGCCTTCGACCGCGGCGTCAAGAGCGCGGAAATCTTCGGCCTTGAGGGGCCGGTCGATCGCTGGCGGCGGATCCGCGCCGAGATCCACGACCAGGTGTGCGCGCGCGGATTCAACCCCCGCCTGGGGGCGTTCACGCAGAGCTACGGCTCGGACCGGCTGGATGCCAGCGCCCTGCTGATGCCCACGGTGGGGTTCCTTCCGCCCGGCGAGCCGCGCATGAAGAGCACCGTGGCCGCCGTCGAGCGCACCCTGCTGCGCGACGGCTTCGTGCTGCGTTACGACACCGCCGCGACTCCCGACGGTTTGCCCCCGGGTGAGGGCGCCTTTCTCGCCTGCAGCTTCTGGCTGGCCGACGCTTACGTGCTGCAGGGCCGCACCGCCGAGGCCCGTCGTCTGTTCGAGCGGTTACTGACCCTGTGCAACGACGTCGGCCTGCTGTCCGAGGAATACGACATTCCCCGCCGCCGCCTGGTCGGCAACTTCCCCCAGGCGTTCTCTCACGTCGCCCTGATAAACACCGCGCACAATCTGACTCAGTTGGGAAAGCCCAGCGAGCAGCGCTCGGGCAATGTGCGGCTGGGGAACGGGGAGCGCGAATAAAAAAGGCGGGCACCTTGCGGTACCCGCCTTCTTCATTCACTCAAGCCCAGCGGCTTAGTGCTGGTGGCCGCAGCCGCAGCCGCCGTGGTGCTTGACTTCCAGCGCCGCCACGCCCGGCAGGGTCTTGCCTTCCAGCCATTCGAGGAAGGCGCCGCCGGCGGTGGAGACGTAGGAGAACTTGTCGTCCACGCCGGCCTTGGCCAGGGCGGCGACGGTGTCGCCGCCGCCGGCGACCGTCAGCAGCTTGCCTTGCTTGGTGCGCTCGGCAGCGGCTTGGGCGACGGCGTTGGTGGCCTTGTCGAACGGGGCGATCTCGAACGCGCCCAGCGGGCCGTTCCACACCAGGGTCTTGCAGCCGCCCAGGCGGTCGATGATGGCTTCGATGCTGGCCGGGCCGGCATCGAGAATCATCTGGTCGTCGGGCACCGCATCGACCGAAACCACCGTGTTGGCGGCGTTCTCGGCGAACTCGCCGGCCACCACCGCATCGACCGGCAGGACGATGTGGCACTTGGCGGCCTTGGCCTTCTCGATGATGGCGCGGGCGGTGTCGGCCATGTCCTTTTCACACAGGCTCTTGCCCACGGACTTGCCCTGGGCATAGAGGAAGGTGTTGGCCATGCCGCCGCCGATGATCAGGTAATCGACCCTGGCGACCAGGTTGCCCAGCAGGGCGAGCTTGGTCGACACCTTGGCGCCGCCCACGACCGCCGCCACCGGCTTTTCGGGGGCTTCGAGGGCGCGGCCCAGGGCCTCCAGCTCGGCCTGCATCAACCGGCCGGCGGCAGCCGGCAGGATGTGGGCCAGGCCTTCGGTGGAGGCGTGGGCGCGGTGGGCGGTGGAGAACGCGTCGTTGACGTAGACGTCGCCCAGCACCGCGAGCTTGCGGGCAAAGGCCACGTCGTTCTTCTCCTCTTCCGGATGGAAGCGGACGTTCTCCAACAGCGCGATGTCGCCGTCCTTCAGGCCGGCGATGGCTTTCTCGGCGGCGTCGCCGATGCAGTCATCGGCCCAGGCGACCGGCTGGCCCACGGCCTTGGCCAGGGGCTCGAGCAGAAGCTTCTGCGAATACTTCTCCTCGCGGCCCTTGGGGCGGCCGAAATGGGTCAGCACGATGACCTTGGCGCCCTTGGCGGCCAGCTCCTTGAGCGTGGCCGCCGAGCGGTCGATGCGGGTGGTGTCCGTGACCTTGCCGTCCTTGGCGGGGACGTTGAGGTCGGCGCGGACCAGCACCCGCTTGCCCTTGACCTCAAGGGCGTCGATGGTGCGGAACATGCGGGTCCCCCGGCTTAGTTGGCGGCCACGTGCTGGACGAAGCGCAGCATGTTGCAGGTGTAGCCGTACTCGTTGTCGTACCAGGCGACCACCTTGACGAAGGTCTCGTCGAGCTGGATGCCGGCATCGGCGTCGAAGATGGACGGCAGGTTGCAGCCGACGAAATCGGTGGAAACCACCTTGTCGGTGGTGAAGCCCAGCACGCCCTTCAATTCGCCTTCCGAAGCGGCCTTCATGGCGGCGACGATGTCTTCGTACTTGGCCGGCTTGGTCAGCTCGACGGTCAGGTCAACCACCGAGACGTCCGAGGTGGGGACGCGGAAGGACATGCCGGTCAGCTTCTTGTTCAGCTCGGGCAGCACCTTGCCGACGGCCTTGGCGGCGCCGGTCGACGACGGGATGATGTTCTCGAGAATGCCGCGGCCGCCGCGCCAATCCTTGGAGGACGGGCCGTCCACGGTCTTCTGGGTGGCGGTGGCGGCGTGCACGGTGGTCATCAGGCCGCGCTTCACGCCCAAATTATCGTTCAGCACCTTGGCGACCGGGGCCAGGAAGTTGGTGGAGCACGACGCGGCGGAGACGATCTTCTCGCCGGCATACTTGAGGTGGTTCACGCCATAGACGAACATCGGGGTGTCGTCCTTGGAGGGGGCGGACTGCACCACCTTCTTGGCGCCGGCGGCGATGTGCTTCTCGCAGGCTTCCTTGGTCAGGAACAGGCCGGTCGATTCGATGACCAGATCGGCGCCGACCTCGCCCCACTTCAGCTCGGCCGGGTCCTTGACCGCGGTCAGGCGGATCTTCTTGCCGTTGACGATCAGGTTGCTGCCCTCGACCGAGACGTCGCCGTTGAAGCGGCCGTGCACCGAGTCGTACTTCAGCATGTAGGCCAGATAGTCGGGGTCGAGCAGATCGTTGATGGCGACGATCTCGATCTCGGGGAAATCCTTCGCGACGGCGCGGAAGACCATGCGCCCGATGCGGCCGAACCCGTTGATGCCTACGCGAATAGTCATATCTTCCTCCAGTTGGTACGACGCGGCGAACGCGGCGCCAGCCCTCTCGAACGAATGGTGGCGGAGAGAGGGGGAGGCGGCGCGCGGCCGAATTCTAACGGGGAACCATATTGCACACTCACGGGGGCAATTCTAGTCCCGATAACGCTCCCGCGTGACAGCGAAGCTGCGGAAATCATTGCGTTTTAATAATCCGAAGCGGCATGTGCGAAACCGGTCGGCGAGAGGTGCCGCGAAGTAATACGCAGCGGCATCCAAGTGCCTATTGCCGCTTTCCCCACCCGGACAGGTGGCTCCGCCTTCCCTTCAGGCGACAGGCCGCGCGGGGTTCTTTAACCTAGTTTAACGCGGCGGCGTTCAACAGAGGTGAAGCCGGTCTTGCCATGGCTTCATCCTGGAACGGTTCACCGCATTCTGGCGCGAATGACGACCGAGGGCGCTGGCCCCGGTCGCCATTCTTGCTTTTCATCGCCCTCAGGCGACGTCAGCCGCGATATTCGCAACGGTCGCCGGTGATCTCCACGAAGCCCTTGGCCCCCGGGGCGACGGTGAAGCGGTATTCGCCGCCCTTGACCACCATGGAATGCTGCAGCGGCAGCTTGCCGGAGACTTGGCTGTCCTTGCCGCCAATGGCGGTGAAGTGGACGGTGACCGGCTTGTCCGGATCGAAGGCCTGCTCGCCGCCGGTGCCCACGCCCTCGGCCGAGACGGTGATCAGATCGGCGAACCGCACCCAGGTCGAGGCACCGTCGAACTTGGCGGTCTTGACCATGAAACGCTTGGTCGCTTCGCCGCCGCAGCGGGTGGGCCGCTGGGCATTGGCGATGACGAAGGCCAGCCGCTTGGGCTCGAGTCCGCTGTCCAGCTTGGCTTTAAGCTGGGCGGTCAGCTCCTTCATCTCTTCGGTGGGCGCCACCTGGGCGTACTTGGCCTGGAATTCGTCGGCGCGCTTGCGGGTCTCGGCCAGCTCGGCTTCCTGCTTGGCGGCCTGCTCGCGGGCGGCGGCCTCGGAGGTGGTCAGGCGCTCGATTTCGGCGCGCGCCGCAGTGACCTGCTCCATGACGGTCTGCTTGCCCGCCTCAAACCCATAAAACCCTGCGGCGCCGAAGATGCCGACGAACAGGGCGAACTTAAACAGCTTGAGCCAGATGTGCCAGCTTTGCTGCTGACCACGGCGGCTTCTCCGGCGGGCCATGTAACCTCCACTTACGACCTAGGCCTGTTGGGGTAGCGGCGCTTTGTGTCCGAAGCAAGGCGTCCGGCGCGCTGCCCCCAAAAGGTCATGGGTCCCCTTCCTATGCGTGCGTCAGGCCATCTCTTCCGCGGTGGCGGGCAACAGCTTGTACAGGCGGTTGTCCTTCAGTGCCGACACGGAAATCATCTTGAGCGCGGTGGCGTCGCCCACCTTGATCAGCCGGGCGTGGGTGATGCCCTCGGCATCCTTGACCAACTCGCGCACTTGCCACACCGCGCTTGAGTCGGTGGGCTGGTACTTCTGTCCTGCAATAACCTCGCGACGGGGCATAAGTCCTCTCCGGGA
>JAEZFE010000249.1 GCA_023437865.1 Pseudomonadota bacterium
GCCCGGGGCAAGCTGGCGGGCACGCCGCTCGATGGCGGCCTGTGCTTCCTTGTCGAACTTGGCCTTCAAGAATCCGAACATGAACCGGTCCGCGCTGACATCCACTAGGATGGTAGTCGTTCGGAGCCCACCTTGCCAGGGGCGTCGGCCACGGACTGGACCGCCAGCAGGGTAAAATGAAACGCAGCGCCCCCTGATGTCGATTCGGTGACCCAAATGCGGCCGCCATGGTGGTCGACGATGCGCTTGCAGATCGCCAGCCCGATACCGGTACCGGGATAAACCTCCCCCGGATGCAGGCGCTTGAAGATGGTGAAGATCTGCTTGCGGTATTCGGGCGCGATGCCGATGCCATTGTCGTCGATGGTGAAGCACGCCTGCTCGCCCACCAGCACGCCGGCGATAGAAATCACCGGCGCCACACCGGGGCGGCGGAACTTGACCGCGTTACCCACCACGTTCTGAAAAAGCTGCAACAGCTGCATGTGGTCGCCACGCACCGGTGGCAAGGCACCCAGGCGGATATCGGCACCCGCAGCGGAAACGCTCTCGCGCAGGTTCATCAGCACCTTATCCACCAGCCCCGCCGTGTCGACGGCGGCGAACGGCGTTCCCTTATGGGTGACCCGCGAATAGGCCAGTAGATCGTTGACCAGCGCATGCATGCGCTTGGCGCCGGCGACGATGAAGTCGAGATATTCCACGTCCTCGGGGGTCAGGCGCCGGCGCGAGCGCCGGTCAAGCAACTGGGCGAAGCTGGTGATGGTCCGCAGCGGCTCCTGCAGATCGTGCGAGGCCACATAGGCAAAGCGCTCCAGTTCGGCATTGGAAGCCGCCAGACAATCCACCGCGTCGCGCAATTGCGCCTCGCTCTCCCGGCTGGCGGCCACCGCGTCACGCAGGCGGTTGGCCTGCGACAACAGGCCGCGCACGGCCAAAGCCGCCAGAAGCGCCAGCGCCAGACCGGCCAAGAGCAGCGACGGGCGGTTGGGCGAAGAGGCACGCCAGCCCGCCACCGGCCGGGCTGCCACCTGCCAGGTGCCGTTGGGAATGGAGATATCCATCAGCACCGGGTCATCGCCGAACATGGCGGGATCGCCGAAAAACACTTCGCCTTCGGCACCCAGCCCGTCACGCCCCCGCAGGGCGTGGGTCAACTGGGTGTCCTCCAGCAGCCCCGCCTCGGCAAGAAGCTGCGGAAGATCGAGCACGATGATCGCCAACCCCCACAGGCTGCGCTGGCCGTCACGTTCGAAAAACACCGGGATGCGGCCGATCAGCCCGGTACCGCCCTGGACCAGATGGGTGGGCCCGGCCACGGTCAGCCGGTTGGTGTCGATGGTGCGGCGGATAGCGGCCTGGAAGCGCGGCACCGCCATCAGGTCCACGCCGATGGCGGTGACATTGCTCTCAAGCGGATAGACGTAGCGGATGACCTGGTCGGGAGCCAGCGCCAGCCCTCGAACGTCACCCCGCCCATCCAGCAGATTGCGGCCGAACGCTGAGAAGCGCTGCTCGGTCACCTCGTCACCGGTCTGGACAAAGGCGGCGAGGCCGCGCACCAGATGCAGCCGCGCATTCAGGCTGGCTTCCAGCGTGGCGCGCTGGGAGCTGAGGCGATCGAGCACCAGGGCATGCTGCTCTGACTGGAAGCGGGCGAACTCCATCCGGTCGAACATCGCCGTCAGCGCGAGTACGATGATGAATGCAGCCAACGCACCGGCCCATGCGGGAACCTTGCTCACCGGCAACTCCCAGTGCCCCAGAGGTTGCAGGCTAGCCAATGTCAAGTCGCCGGGCAAGCGCGTGCGGGATCACCGGTGCAGGCAGAACACCAGCCGTGCGGCGCCATAGGTGCGTTCGTCCACCACCTCGAACTCATCGGGCGGCGTGAACGCCTCCTTGGCGGCCACCTCCACCACCGCCAGGGCTTCGGGCGCCAGCCAGCCCTGGCGTGCCAGGGCCGCGAGACAGGGCGCCGACAGCTCCAGATTATAAGGAGCATCCACCAGCGCCAGCGTGCAGGCCTGCTTGGCCGGCGGCGGCTTGGTGGCGTCCGCGCGGATCAGGCTGGCGCGCCCAGCCTCGCGCAGTTCGGCCACGTTGGCGCGGATGGCGGCCAGCGAATCGGGGTGGCTTTCGATGAACCAGGCGTGCGCCGCGCCGCGTGACAGCGCCTCCAGGCCCAGTGCACCGGAGCCGGCGAAGGCGTCGACCACCACGGCCTCCTCCAGCTCCACATGGGCGGAATGGGCCAGGATGTTGAACAGCGATTCGCGGGCGCGGTCGGCGGTGGGACGCGCCACCCGGCCGGGCGGCGCGGCGAGCCGGCGGCCCTTATGGCTTCCGCCGACGATCCGCATTCTTCTTCTCAGGTGCGAACGGGTTGTCCTTGCTGCCGCGCGACACCGTGCGGCCACCCCTGCGGGCGCCGGGCTTGTGCGGCAGCACCGGCTTGGTGTCGGGCTCAGCCTTGGCCCATTTCGAGTCCTCAAGGCCAAGCTGTTCCTTGAACACCTTAGCCGGCACCTCCTCGACCTCGCCCTCGGCCAGGCTGCCGAGTTGGAACGGGCCGTAGGCGACGCGGATTAGGCGCAGCACCGGCCAGCCAAGATGCTCGAACACGCGGCGGACCTCGCGGTTCTTGCCCTCCTTGATGGAGACGGTCACCCAGGCGTTGGAGCCCTTCTGGCGGTCGAGGAGAGCCTTGATCGAGCCATAGCGCACGCCGTCGATGGTGATGCCGTTCTCCAGCGCCACCAGCCGCTCGGGGTCGACCTCGCCATGGACGCGCACGCGGTAGCGCCGCACCCAGGAATTGGCCGGCATCTCCAGCTTGCGCGCCAGCTCGCCGTCATTGGTCAGCAGCAGCAGGCCCTCGGAGGCATAGTCGAGCCGGCCCACCGAGATCACCCGCGGCATGTCGGCGGGCAGCTTCTCGAAAACGGTGGGGCGGCCCTCCGGGTCCTTGTGGGTGGTCATCAGGCCGGCGGGTTTGTGATAGCGCCACACCCGGGTGCGCTCGGGCTCGGCCAGCGGCGTGCCGTCCACCACCACCGTGTCGGTGGGCGTGACCAGGAAGGCGGGAGTGTCGAGCTTCTGGCCGTTGACCACCACCCGCCCCTCGGCGA
>JAEZFE010000279.1 GCA_023437865.1 Pseudomonadota bacterium
GTGTTGGGCATCTCGAACACCGCGACCACGCCGCCCATGGCGGCGGCGGCGGTGCCGGTGGCAAGGTCTTCCTTATGCTCCAGCCCGGGCTCGCGGAAATGCACCTGGGTGTCGATGACGCCCGGCAGCACGTGCAGGCCGGTGGCGTCGATCTCGGAGGCGGCGGAGGCGCCGGCCAGCGAACCGATGGCGGCGATTTTGCCGTCCTTGATGGCGATGTCGGCCTGGGCGGTGCCGTTGGGGGTGACGGCGATGCCGCCCTTGAGGATCAGGTCGTAGGTCATCTCACTCTCCGTCAGGCCGACAGGCACTCAAATACATCGCCATTAGGCTGCCTGCCATCAATGTGGCGGCGATGCCAAAGGGCGAGGAAAAGCAGGGTCCAGCAGGCAAAGCCGGTCTTCTTGTCGCAATGCCGATAAAGTTGCTTAACAGCACCGGGCGTTGCCAAGGACTCAACAATAGGCTGGCGCGCCACCAATTCGCCCAATTCGGGGCGGCTGGCAATCCACTCGGCCACCGGCACGGTGAAGCCGCGCTTCTTCTCGAACGGCTTGGCTGCGGGCAGGGCCTTGTTCAGCCAGAGGCGCAGCAGCCACTTGCCGGAATTCTTGTGCACCTTCCACTTGTCGGGAAGGCCGAAGGCGAAACGCGCCACCTCGGGATCGAGGAAGGGCACCCGGCCCTCGATGCCGTTGACCATCAGGCAGCGGTCGGCCTTGATTAGGAGGTCGTTGGGCAGCCAGTCGGCGCAATCAACCGCTTGCGCCATTTGCAGCCGCGAGCGCCCCGGCGCCCGCGCAGCCTTTTCCGACGCCGCCATGCCGTCACGCCAGCCGGCAGGGGCCTCGCGCAGCACGTCGAGGCCGTCGAAGGTGCCGCTGCGGCGCATGGGCTTGGTGAACGGCCATGGGCGCATGGCGTGGCGGTAGCGGCCATACCCGCCGAACAGCTCGTCGCCACCTTCGCCGGCCAGGATGACCTTGACGTCCTGGCGCGCCCGCTGGGCCAGCTTAAAGGTGGGCAGGGTGGCGTAATCGGCCGCCGGGTCGTCCATGGCCGCCGCCACCTGGGGCAGCAGAGACCAGAAATCGGCTTCGCTGAACTCGACTTCCACGTGCTCGGCGCCCACCGCCTTGGCGAGGGCGCGGGCATGCTCACGCTCGTCATGGACGCCGGTGCCGGGGAAGCCGGCGGTGAAGGCGAGGACGGGGTGCGGGTTCAGCCGGGCCATCATCGCCAGCAGTGCCGACGAATCGATGCCGCCGGACAGGAACATGCCATAGGGCACGTCGGCCCGCTGATGCACGTCCACCGTGTCCATCAGCACCGAATCGAGGCGGTCGAGCAGGTTGGCGCAATCGCTATCCGAGCGACCCTCGGGCAGCGAGTCGAGCACGTGACTTTTAATCATGGGGTCCCGGTCGATGACGATCGTCTCGCCGGGCAGCACTCGCCGGATGCCCTCGAAGATGGTCTCGGGCCCGCAGGTGAATTGAAGCTGCAGCAATTGGTGCAGCGCTTCGCGGCGCATTTTCGGCGCCACCAGACCGGCGGCCACCAGCGCCTGGGCTTCCGAGGCGAAGGCCACGCCCCACGGGCCTTGGGCGATGTAGAGCGGCTTGATCCCGAACGGGTCGCGGGCCAGAACCACCCGGCCCTGGGCCGGATCGTGGATGGCGAGCGCGTACATGCCGCGCAGCCGCTTGGTGAAGCCGATGCCGTCACGGGCATAAAGGTGCAGCGGCGGCTCGCAATCGGAGCCGGTGGCGAAGCGCACCTCGGGCAGCGCCGCCTTCAGCTCGACGTAATTGTAGATCTCGCCATTGGCGACGATGGCGCGGCCCTCGCCATCCAGGATCGGCTGGCGCCCGCCCTCCAGATCGATAATGGAGAGCCGGGTCTGGACCAGGCCCACATTGTCCTTCACATAGCGCCCGCGCCCGTCGGGGCCGCGATGGCCCAGCGCGTCGGCCAGCTTGTCGAGAATGGTCTCGTCGGGGCGGGAGCCGTGGGGGGCGATCAGTCCGGCAATACCGCACATCAGCGGGTCACCTTGTCGAAGAAGGCCAAATAGCGGGCCACCACCGCGGCCTCGGTGAAGTCACGCTCGTAGGCAGCGCGTCCCCCGGCGCCCAGGCGGGCGGCGAAGGCGGCGTCCACCACCACCTCGGTGATGGCGGCGGCCAGTTCCACCGGGTCGTCCACGGCGGCCAGCAAACCGTTGGTGCCGGGCGTGATCAGCTGGCGCGGCCCTTCCGAAGCGGCGGCGACCACCGGCAGCCCTTGTGCCCATGCCTCGATGACCACGTTGCCCAAGGGCTCATGGCGCGACGGGCAGACGAAGATGTCGGCGGCGGCCATCAGTGCGGCCACGTCCTCGCGCCAGCCCAGGAAGCACACGCGCTCGGTCACGCCCAGCGCGGCCGCCAGCTTCTCCAGCTCGGCGCGCAGCGGGCCCTCGCCGGCCAGCCACAATTGGGCGCCGGGGATGGCGGGCATGGCCTTGATCAGCACGTCGAAAGCCTTGTTCTCGTGCAGGCGGCCCAGGGCCAGGATGACCTTGCCCTCGGGCCGCGCCACCGGCTCGGCCTTGGCGCAATCGACGAAATTGGGCAGGTAGTGGACGCGCTCGCGGCTCCATCCCTGGCCCATGATCCAGTCACAGATATCCTGGGTGTTGCCGACCAGATGGTCGAAGCCCTGGTAGTATTTCAGGTCGTAATAACCGCCCAGCCGGCCGACACGCACGTAATCGCCTTGGGGGCAGAACTTGCTGGCGCGGTTCATCCAGGTCAGCACCACGTCCGGCTTGAACGTGGCCACCGCCTTGCGGAAGCCCAGCCGGGTGACGATGTCGAGCGCGCCGCCGAACGGCATTTCGGTCACGGCGATTCCGGAGGCGCGCAGCAGCCTCGCCCGGCGCGGGTTCTGGCGGATCAGCACGCGCTGTTCGGCGCCGGTGCGCTGCAACGCGCAGGTCAGCCGTTCGAAAAAGCCCTCGGCGCCGCCCCGATCGGCGCCGGCCATGGCTTGCAGCAGCCTCATGCCAGCATCGCCTCGAAACGCTCGGCGGCGGCGTCCCACGACCGACCCACATAGGCCGCCTTGGCCTCCTGGCCCATGGAATTTGCCAGGTCCTCGTTGGTCAGCAGCATGGAGGCGAGGTTGGCGAAGGCGTCGTCGTCGGGCACCACATAGGCGGAATGGCCGTTGGCGACCCGCTCGGGCGCCGCCCCCAGCGGGCGCAGCACCGCCGGCAGGCCGGTGGCCTGGCTTTCCATCAGGGTGAAGGCGGTGGTGTCATCGGCATGGCCGGGATACAGGTGCACGCGCGCTTCGCGATAGGCCTGCGCCATGACCGCGTCCGAGCCGGGCCGGCGCACCACGATACCGTGCTCGGCGGCGGCCAGGATCTTGGCGGCCAGCGGCGCCAGTTCGGGCTCCACTTCGCCACCGTCGCCGGCCTTGGCGAGGCTGCTGGAATAGATGTGCAATTCGGCCTCGGGCGCGGCGGGGCTGATGCGGTTGAGCCACAGATCAACCAGCCAGTCCAGGCCGTGGGAGGGATGGGTGGTGACGATGGCGCGCGGTGGCGAGGCCGGCGCGGTGGCGAGATCGCTGAGGAACTCCGACTTCACCGCCGGAGGCAGGGCTGCCACCGTCAGACCCTTAGGGGCCCAGCCTTGCGCTTGCGCCGCCGAGCACAGCACCACCAGAGGCTTGGTGTCGTCCAGCATCTGGCGCGTCGTCTTCTTCTCCAGCAGGCGGGCGGGCGCGGTGGTCCACAGCACGCGGCGCTTGGCCTGGCGCACGAATTCCAGCAAGGCGGGCTTGCGAAAGGCCACCAGCACATCGGTGGTCAGCGGGCGCTTGCCCTCGAACGTCTCCCACTGGCTGCCCTCGATGAACATGGACC
>JAEZFE010000355.1 GCA_023437865.1 Pseudomonadota bacterium
CCCGGCCGTGGCCGCGAGCCGGAAACGCCGCCCGGCATGCGGCCGCTCTTGAGTGCCCTGTCCATCAGTGCGCGGGCCTTGGGCAGGAAGGTGCGCTTGTGGCGGCGCTGCCATTGGTCTAGCCGCCAATCCTGCTTCTTCGGGGCGATGCCGGGCGGGCACAGGAAGACGTGGGCCATGACCATGCTGCCGGCGGAGGAGCGCACTTTGATGGGCTGCAGCGTATATTCCCAACCCTCGTAAACCTGCAGGCGGTGCACCGTCTCGGTATCGAGGCCGCGCACCAGGGTGCCCTCGACCCATCCCGAGGCGTGGGGCAGCAGCATGGGATAGTGCCGCCCCGCCACGAAGACGCGGCGGAAGCCCTGGGCGATGGCAGGCTCCACCGCATCCAGCGGCTTGCCGCACACCAGCTCGCGCACTTCCGCGTCCATCAGCGTGCCATAGAAGAACAGGTTCACCTGCCCCCTCCCTGACCGTTCAGGCTAAGACCTTCGACAGGAGTATAGCGCCGCGCGAGGCCATGAAATAGAGCCCCGCATGATGAGTCAGTTCCTTGGGGTGAACGCCCGGATAGTCATAGGTGGCGCAAGCCGGTTCGAAGACGGCGATCTGGTCCAGGCCGGGCATTATACCGTGGTTGCGTGCCGACAGCAGGGTCAGCACGAAATCCATGACGCAGATATCGGTGCAGATGCCGACCACCACCACAGCTTCCAGCCGATTGGCGTTGATCCAATCCACCACGGCGTTGCGGCCGGTGGACGGGTCGATGGCGCCAACAAAGCCGTTGATGCAGTCCTTGCGCACCAGGGTGGCGCAATCCTCCAGCCATTTGAGCGCGGGGACCAGTTCCTCCTCACCGCTGCCCAATTCGCAATGGGGCGGGTAGGGCGGCTCGGGCGTGCCGGGAATATGGGTGTCGAGGAAAGCGAGCACCGGGCGCCCGGTTGCGGTGAAGGCGCGGGCCAAGCGATCCGTCTCCGCGACCATGCGCTCCACCTGGACGTCGGGTTCCATAGGCGCGAGCGCTCCGGCGCCGGTGGTGGCGAAGCCGTTGACGATATCGACGACCACCAGCCCGGTGGGGCGGGCGGCGGCATCCAAGCTGGCAAAGCGCAACGGCAGCTGGTCGCGCAGAACATTGACGACGGCGGTCATCGAGCCCCCTCTTCAGTCGCGAGGCGGCGGAAGCGGGGGCATCTTACTCCAGGGGGAGCGGGCGGGCTAGCCGGCGCCGCGCTCGCCCGACCCAGTCGTCCATTTCTTCGCGCCGTGCGGCTTGCTGGGGTCCATTGCCTCGTCCAACTCCAGTGGCGGGTTCATACGATGGCGGACCTCGCCGGCATTTTGGGTCCGCGTCCGCAATTCCCGCTCCATCTCGGCCCGCGCCCGCCGCCGCAGGGTTGCCGGATCTTCCACCGCGCCCCGTTCGGCCAGCTCGCGCGCCCGCTGGCGGATGGCGTCCTCATCGAGTTCGAGCATGGCTGCTCTCCTTGTCATGGGCCCGAAGTCAGCGCTTCCTCAACGTGAAGCGGGAGCCGGTGGTCCATGTCATGGTCATGCGCCAAGCGCTGTTCCCGCTCGATTTCCAGACGGGCGCGCCGCCAATGCTCATCGTGCCTTCCGGGCGGGCGGCCCTCCGCCTCCCAGATGCGATAGGCGCGGCGGCGCACGCAATCTTCGCTGATGGTCATGGAAACATCCTCCCGATGACCGGAACAACACCGGTCACCGGGCAGGGGTTCCGCGTCAATGTGGCAGCGCCACTCCGCTGGCCGTCAACTGCGCCTCTAGCGTCGCACGCAGGCGCTTGAGGCCGTCGACGGTGGCGGCCTCGCAGCGGGCGACCAGCACGGCCTGGGTGTTGGAGGCGCGCAGCAGCCACCACCCGTCGGGCGTGTCCACCCGCACGCCGTCGATGGCGTTGATCTTGGCGCCTTCAGCCTTCAGGCGCTCGCGCACTTCGGCCACCACCTGGAACTTGCGCTCCTCCGGGCAGTCGAAGCGCATCTCCGGCGTGTTGACCATGTGCGGCAGCTTCTCGCGCCGCGCCGCCAGGGTCTGGCGGTCCCAACGCGCGACGATGCCGAGCAGGCGGATGGCGGCGTACAGCGCGTCGTCGAAGCCGTAATACTTGTCGGCAAAGAAGATGTGGCCGCTCATCTCGCCGGCCAGCGGCGCGCCGGTCTCGGCCATCTGGGTCTTGATCAGCGAGTGTCCGGTGCGGCCCATGATGGGATGGCCGCCCATCCGCGCCACCTCGTCGAAGAACACCTTGCTGGCCTTGACGTCGGCGATGATGGAAGCGCCGGGGCGCTGCTTGAGCAGGTCCTCGGCCAGCACCACCAGAATCTGGTCGCCCCACAGGATGCGGCCCTCGCCGTCGACCACGCCGATGCGGTCGCCGTCGCCGTCAAATGCCAGACCCAGGTGGGATTGGCTCAGCAGCACCTCGTCGATCAGGTGCTTCAGATTATGCGGTTCGGTTGGGTCCGGATGGTGGTTGGGGAAATGGCCGTCGATGTCGCCGAACAGCACCGTATGGGTGCCCGGCAACCGCTTGGCCAATTCCTGGACCACCTCGCCGGCGGCGCCGTTGCCGCAATCCCACACCACTTTCAGCGGGCGGGCGCCGTCGTAATCGGCCAGCAGGCGCTGGACGTATTCCTCGAAGACGGCATCATCGGTATCGTCGCCTTCGCCGGCCACCCAATCGCCCTCGGCGGCGATGCGGCCCAGATCCTTGATGTCGGGGCCAAAGAACGGCTTGCCGCCCAGCACCATCTTGAAGCCGTTATGGGTGGGCGGGTTGTGGCTACCGGTGACCATGATGCCGCCATCCGCACCCCGTGCCTTGGCCGCGTAATACAGCATCGGCGTCGGCCCGCGCCCGACCTTGCGCACGCTGCAGCCGGTCGAGGTGACGCCGTCTACCAGGGCCGCCGCCAAGTCGGGGCTCGACAGCCTGCCGTCCCACCCCACGCACACGACCGAGCCGCCGGCGCGTTTCACCCGCGTGCCGAAGGCCTTGCCGATGGCGAAGGCATCTTCGGCGAACAGGGTCTCGCCGACGATGCCGCGGATGTCGTATTCGCGCAGGATGGTGGGGTGGAATTTGTGCATGTCGGTTTCCGATCAGGTGATGACGGTCGGCTCTTCGCGCCCGGTCCACGGCTCGATTTCGGCCAGTTCGCGGGCGATGTCGATCAGGTCGGCCAGGGCCTCCTGCGGGTCAAGGCCGTGCTTGGACGCATCGGGCTCATAGCGCTCGATATAGACGCGCAGCGTTGCGCCCTCGGTGCCGGTGCCCGACAGGCGGAAGACGATGCGGCTGCCGTCGGCGAAGACGATGCGCACGCCTTGGCCGGTGCTGACCGAGCCGTCGACCGGGTCGGTGTAGGCAAAGTCGTCATTGAAGGCCACCGTATAGGCGCCGAGCTTGCGGCCCGAAAGCTTCTGGCCACGCAGCTGCTTCATCAGGCCGTTGGCGGCCTCGCTGTCGATGCCTTCGTAATCGTGGCGGGAGTAGTAATTGCGGCCGTACTTGGCCCAATGCTCCTGCACGATCTCGGCGACCGGCTGGTTGCGTTTGGCGAGCACGTTCAGCCACAGCAGCACCGCCCACAGTCCGTCCTTCTCGCGCACGTGGTCGGAGCCGGTACCGAAGCTTTCCTCGCCGCACAGGGTGGCGAGGCCGGTATCGAGCAGGGTGCCGAAGAATTTCCAGCCGGTGGGGGTCTCGTAGCACTTGATGCCCAGGGCGGCGGCCACCCGGTCGGCAGCGGCAGAGGTGGGCATGGAGCGGGCGATGCCCTTCAATCCCTGGGCATAGCCGGGGGCGAGGGTGGCGTTGGCGGCCAGCACGGCCAGGCTGTCGGACGGGGTCACATAGAAATTGCGGCCCAGGATCATGTTGCGGTCGCCGTCGCCATCCGACGCTGCGCCGAAATCGGGGGCGTCGGCGCCGAACAGGGCCTCGACCAGATCATGGGCGTGAACCAGGTTGGGGTCGGGATGGCCGTGGCCGAAATCTTCCAGCGGCGTGCCGTTCATCACGGTGCCGTGGGGCGCGCCCAGGATGCCCTCCAGGATGGCGGTGGCGTAAGGGCCGGTGACCGCGTGCATGGCATCGAACTTCATGCGGAACCCATCCGCGAACAGAGCGCGGATGGCGTCGAAGTCGAACAGGGTGCCCATCAGCTCGGCGTAATCGGCCACCGGGTCGAACACCTCCACCGCCATGGCGCCGAGGGTGCGGCTACCGATGGTCTCGATATCCACGTCCGCCGCGTCGAGGATGCGATACTCGCGAATGTCCTTGGTGCGGGCGAAGATGGCTTCGGTCACGCCCTCGGGCGCCGGGCCGCCGGCGGGAATGTTGTACTTGATGCCGAAATCCTCGTCCGGGCCGCCGGGGTTGTGGCTGGCCGACAGGATGATGCCGCCGAAGGTCTTGTATTTGCGGATGACGCAGGACGCGGCGGGAGTCGAGAGGATGCCGGCGCGGCCCACCATGACCTTGCCGAAGCCGTTAGCGGCGGCCATCTTCAGGATGGTCTGGCAGGCCGCGCGGTTGTGGTAGCGGCCATCGCCGCCCAGAACCAGGGTCTTGCCCGCCACATTGCCGATGCTGTCGAAGATCGCCTGGACGAAGTTCTCCAGATAGTGGGGCTGCTGGAAGACCTTGACCTTCTTGCGCAGGCCGGAGGTGCCCGGCTTCTGTCCGTCGAAGGGCTGGGTGGCGACGGTCTTCACGGCGCTCATGCGCGGATCTCCCCTGATAAGGTGTGCCGTTGGTTGATGGCTCAGGAGCGCCCGGCTGTCAATGTGGGGCGCGTGGTGTTCCCTCCCAAGTCACAGGCATGGACGCATTTGTCTGAGTGCGATTCTCGGACATAGGAGCGCTTTGCATGAACGACACGGGAAAACAGCAAGAACATTCGCGAACATTCTCGTTGCGTTCCGGAACGGAATGTGTACCCTAAGCTACAGAACCGCGTTGCATCGGCCCACCGGATCGGGATAGATGAGGGGGACTGCCATGTCGCAGGCTGTATTGCGTCTCGTGGACAAGGACACCATGGATAGACAGAAGGCATTGGAAGCCGCCGTCAGCCAGATCGAGCGGGCGTTCGGCAAGGGCTCCATCATGAAGATGGGCCAGAAGGAAACCGTCGAGACCGAAGTGGTCTCCACCGGTTCGCTGGGTCTGGACGTGGCGCTGGGTATCGGCGGCCTGCCGCGCGGACGCATCATCGAGGTGTACGGCCCGGAAAGCTCGGGCAAGACCACGCTGGCGCTGCACGTCATCGCCGAGGCCCAGAAGAAGGGCGGCACCTGCGCCTTCGTCGACGCCGAGCACGCGCTCGACCCGACCTACGCCAAGAAGCTGGGCGTCAATCTCGACGAGCTGTTGATCAGCCAGCCCGATGCCGGCGAACAGGCGCTGGAGATTGCCGACACCCTGGTGCGCTCCGGCGCGGTGGACGTCCTCGTGGTCGATTCGGTCGCCGCCCTGGTGCCGCGCGCCGAGCTGGAAGGCGAGATGGGCGACAGCCATGTGGGCCTGCACGCCCGCCTGATGAGCCAGGCGCTGCGCAAGCTGACCGGCTCGGTGTCCAAGTCCAAGACCATCGTCATCTTCATCAACCAGATCCGCATGAAGATCGGCGTGATGTTCGGCAACCCCGAGACCACCACCGGCGGCAACGCGCTGAAGTTCTATGCCTCCGTCCGCATGGAAATCCGCCGCGTCGGCGCTATCAAGGACCGTGACGAGGTGGTCGGCAACCAGACCCGCGTCAAGGTGGTCAAGAACAAGCTGGCGCCGCCGTTCAAGGTGGTGGATTTCGACATCATGTACGGCGAGGGCGTGTCCAAGATGGGCGAGCTCATCGACCTGGGCGTCAAGGCCAGCGTGGTGGAGAAGTCGGGCGCTTGGTTCTCGTACAACTCGACCCGCATCGGCCAGGGTCGCGAGAACGCCAAGACGTTTCTGCGTGACAACCCGGCCATGGCCGCCGAGATCGAATCGGCCATCCGCGCCAATGCCGGTCTGGTGGCCGATGCGCTGGCCGGTGGTCCGGGCGACCTCGACGGTAACTCGACCGAGGACTGATACCCGGAGACGGGTGTTGATGGAGAGGGCGTCCGGCGCAGCCGGGCGCCCTTTTCCTTTACCCAGGCAAGGCCAGCGAGAACATCGATCCACGGCCGGGCCGGGACGCGACCCTGACCGTGCCGCCCACAAGATCGGCAAGGCGGCGGACGATGCCGAGGCCTAGGCCGATGCCCCGCCGGCTGTCACGCTCCGGATTGTCGGTCTGGTAGAAATCCTCGAAAATTTCCTGCTGGCTTCCTGGCGCGATGCCGGTACCGCTGTCCCACACCTGCAACACCACGCAACCACCCCGCCGCTTCCCCCGCAGGATGATGCCGCCGGTGCGGGTGAACTTCAGGGCGTTGTCGAGCAGGTTGCCCAGCATGCGCAGCACAAGCGCCGGATCGGTCTTCACCGTCTCGCCGCAACGCACGACGCGGAAGTCGAGGCCAGCCTTGGCCGCCCTTTCGCCGTACGAACATTCCAGGCGGTCGAGCACCTCATCCAGGGCGACCGGACGGATGACGGCCTTGAGCCAGCCGGTCTCGATCGTGGAAACGTCCACCAAGGCCCGCAGCAATTCCTCGCCCTGGGATAGCGCCTCGCCCAGCCTGTCCACCGCAACCCTTTGCGTGTCCCCGGCTGTCTGGCTCAGGACTTCGTGAAACAACCGCATGGCCTGGAACGGCTGCCGCAGGTCGTGGGAGCATGCGGCCAGAAAGCGGCTCTTCTGATCGTTCGCACGTTCAACCTGCGCCTTGGCCGCGGCCAGTTCGGTTGCCCGGTGGCGTGCCTCCTCGTTGGCGAGCTGAAGCGATTCCAGCAAAGCCACATTGGTCAGCGCGACCGAAGCGGCGTTGGCGATGCTCTCCAGCAGGGCGACCTCTCCCGGCAGGGGATTGTGCCGCTCGGCCCAATAGGCGCCAATGGCCGCCACCGGCTCCTCCGGGCGCACCGGCACCATCACCAGACTGCGCACGAAGGTCAGCCGGTAGGCATCCACCGGAATGCGGGGGTCCAAGTAGATGTCGGGAACGATCGCCGGCTGCCGGTTCAGCATGGCCCAGCCGGAAATGCAGGCTGACAGCGGAAAGCGTTGGCCTTTCCACAGCGGACTGATGGCTTCTTCGTCGGCGTAGTGGCATTGGTCGCCGTCGCGCAGGACGAAGGTGACGCCGTCCGCCCCGGTCAGCCGGCGCGCTCCGCGCCGTACAATGGCCATCACGTCGGCAAGGCTGCGTGCCGACGAAAGCTGCAGCACCAACCCGACAAGGCCCTCGGACAGGCTGTCCACGGGGGTGGCGGGTCCGCATATTGGTAGAGCCATGGCACCTCTTCCCAAGTCCGGCCTGAAAGCTTACCCCAAAATGCCGTGGATGTATGCTGGAACAAGCCGGCGGCTGTGCCTAATCCTTCTCACTCCGCCGTCTTACCGCTTCCCATTCCTTCGGCGGCACGATGTCGGCTGCCCACAGGCCTTTGCGTGCCGTCAGCGCTGCGGCTTGCTCGGGTTCGAACGGGCCGTCCTTGCCGGCGCGGGCGACGCCCGCCGCCACCAGCAGGCGTGAAAGGTCACCCTCGGCCACGCGGCAGCGCCCATACAGAGTGTCGCCGGCGGCCTCGACGATATCGCAGGCCACGCCCTTGCCGACCAACTCGCCCACCCGCTTCTTGGCGGGGCGGGCGCACGGGAATTCGTCCTTGCCCTTGATGGCGCACAGGTCGCGCGGACCGGGCACGACGATGCCGATTAACTGAAGCCGCAAGCCGCGCACCTGCACCGCCCCCGCCTCAAAGCCCTCGACCCGTCCCCACAGGCAGGCGCCACCGTCGGCATCCTCGGGACAGCGGGGAGCGGCGGGGGCGCTGGTGGACAGCACAAGGGTGGCGGCGGCAAGCGCCAGGGCACGGATTGCATGCATGAGCAAAGCATAGCGCGCCCCACCAAAGACGCCAACTGGACACGGCCCCAAGCCACAGGTTAAAAAACCCGTTCGCCCCGGGAGCCCCCGGAGAGCCAGCACGAACGGTAGAGGCCATGCAAACCGCAAACGACATCCGCCGCGCCTTTCTCGACTTCTTCGCGAAGAACGGCCACGAACCCGTGACCTCGAGCCCGCTCGTGCCGCGCAACGATCCGACGTTGATGTTCACCAACGCCGGCATGGTC
>JAEZFE010000371.1 GCA_023437865.1 Pseudomonadota bacterium
CCACTACCACGATGGCGTCGTCGACCACGATGCCAACGGCCAGCACCAGGCCGAACAGCGACAGATTGTTCAGCGAGTACCCCATGGCCGACAGCACCGCGAAGGTGCCGACCAGCGAGACCGGGATGGCCACCACTGGCACCACCGAGGCGCGCCAGGTCTGCAGGAACAGCACCACCACCACGACCACCAGGATGACGGCCTCGAAGATGGTGTGGTTCACCGCCGAAACGGATTGCTGGATGAACTGGGTGGGGTTGTAGGCCACCGTGTACTTGACGCCCGGCGGGAACGACTTCGCCAGCTCGTCCATCTTGGCGAGGATGCGGTCCGCTGTGGCCAGCGCGTTGGAGCCCGGGCGCTGGAACACGCCGATGGGAACCGCCGGGCGGGTGTCGAGATAGCCGTTGACGGTGTAGTCCTGGGCGCCCAGCTCGACCCGTCCCACGTCCTTCAGGCGGGTGATGCGGCCCTCGGCGTCAGTCTTGACGATCACGTCGCCGAACTGGCCGGGCTCGACCAGGCGGCCCTGAGTCTGCACGTTGAACTGGAAGGCGCCCTGCTCGGGCATGGGCGGGCCGCCCAGGGTGCCGGCGGCCACCTGGACGTTCTGGTTCTGCAGCGCCTTGACCACGTCGCCCGCCGTCATGTTGCGGGCGGCCACCTTGCTGGGGTCGAGCCAGACGCGCATGGCGTAGTCGCGGGCGCCGAACACGCGGGCGTCGCCCACGCCGTTGAGGCGCAGCAACTGGTCGATGACCTGCAGCGTGGCGTAGTTGGACAGGTACAGCTGATCGCGCGAGCCGTCGGGCGACGACATATGCACCACCATCAGCATGTCCGGTGAGTTCTTGGTCACCGTCACGCCGATGCGCTTGACGTCCTCGGGCAGGCGGGCCTGGGCGATGGCGACGCGGTTCTGCACCAGCACCTGAGCGGTATCCAGGTTGGTGCCCAGTGAGAACGTCACCGTGATCTTCAGGTTGCCGTCACCGGTGGACTGGCTGTTCATGTACAGCATGTTCTCGACACCGTTGATCTGCTGCTCCAACGGAGTAGCAACGGTGTCGGCCACCACCTGGGCCGAGGCGCCAGGGTACTGGGTGCTGACCACGATGGTGGGCGGCGCGATCTCGGGATATTGCGCCACCGGCAGGGTGAAATAGGCGATGGCGCCGATGATGGTGATCAGCAGCGAGACGACGGTCGCGAAGATCGGCCGGTCGATGAAGAAATGGGAAAGCCGCATGGCCGTCCGGCTCCTTTACTTGCTCGGGGCGGGCTCGGGAGCCAGCTCGATCTTGCCTTGCTGCGGCGTGACCTTGGTGCCCGGACGGGCACGCATCAGGCCGTTGACGATCACCTGATCTTCGGCGGTGATGCCCGAGCGGATGGCGCGCAGGCCGCCCACCAGCGGGCCGGGAACCACCGGCTTGGGCACCACGGTGCCGTCGGGCGCTACCGTCATCACCAGCTTGCGCGCCTGATCGGTGGCGATGGCGGCGTCGGGCACCAGCAGCGCCTCGAACGGTGCCGAGCCCGGCATGCGGATGCGGCCGAAGCTGCCCGGCGCGATGAAGCCGTTGGGGTTGTCCAGCGTGGCGCGGGCACGGATGGTGCCGCTCGACTTGTTCACCTGGTTGTCGATGAAGGTCAGCTTGCCCGGGTGGGGCCACCCGGTCTCGTCCATCAGCCGCAGATCCACCGGCACCGACAGCGGTCCGCTGGCGCTTCCCTGCTGGCTGCGCTGGAAGGCCAGGAACTCGCTCTCGCTCATGTCAAACGAGAAGTAGATGGGGTCCAGTGAGACGATGGTGGTCAGCGGTGCAGTTGCACCCGCGGTGACCAGGTTGCCGATGCTGAGGTTGCGCGAACTGACTCGGCCCGAGACGGGAGCCGCCACGCGGGTGAACTGAAGGTTCAGCTCGGCATCGCGCAGGGCGGCGCGGGCGGCCTCGGCGCCGGCGCCGGCGGACCGGGACTCGCTCTCGCGCTGGTCCAGCGTGCTCTGGGCTAGGAATTCACGCTTTTGCAACTCACCGGCACGGCTGAGCTGGCGTCCGGCGAATTCGCGCGACGCGCCGGCCTGGTCAAGCCGGGCGCGGGCCGAGGACACCGCAATCTCGAATGGGCGCGGATCGATGACGAACAGCAGATCGCCCTTGTTGACCATCTGGCCGTCGGTGAAATGGATCTCGGTCAGATAGCCGCTGACGCGCGCCCGCACTTCCACATGGTCCACCGGAGTGAACTGGCCGGTGAACTCGGCCCAGTCGGTCACCACTTGCTTGGCCGGCTTGGCGACGGTGACCGGCGGACCGCCCTGCGGCTGGCCTTGCCCAGCGCCACCGCCGGGCGCCTGGGCCGTGCCCGGCTGCATGGAGTAGAGCCCCGCTCCCAGGCCAAGGGCGGCGATGGTCGCCACCACCAGCACGGGACGGAGGGGGAATTTACGGGATTCCAGGGCCATGGCAGCGCATCCGACGAACGAAAGGGCAGGGAGCGCATGGGCTCCGCCCGGGGTCCTATGACCCAGATGGCCCATGCGCAGTCGCGGTCAACCAGCCTGGGGAGCCGGTCAAACTAAACTGAACCGTTTCGTTTTTAAGTCGGGGTGCGGCCAGCGGTCAACACCGCATATGGTAACAGTGCGTATCGCGGCGCTTTACGCGAACTCGCTGGATACCGCTATGAAGTGACAAATGGCGCCGGCCAGCACGAAGGCATGCCACAGGGCATTGTGGAAGGGCAGGCGCTCCATCAGGCACAGCGGCACGCCGGCGGTGTAGAGGATGCCGCCGAGCACCAACAGATCGAAGGTGGAG
>JAEZFE010000389.1 GCA_023437865.1 Pseudomonadota bacterium
GTATCAGGCCACGCAAAATCCTAGTAGACGCGCACGTATCGTCCTCATTACGAGCCGATGGATTGCTTCGTCACTTTCACTCGAATCAACTGCGGCGAATCGCTCTCCAAGCTGGTAAGCGCCTGAAGTTGTCTCTTCGCAAAAAACAAATGTCAAATTTGGATCACATTCCACGAGTGCACGGGTTTGGCCATCCATGATGTTGTCCCCAATTACCCAGGTGCCTTGCGCGAGAAGGGCGCGGATTGCCTCCGCGCCCTTGGAGCCACCTGGTTCGCGGGTCGTCACCACCTCGATCCCGGCGCGGGCCAGCGCTTCGGCCAGCATCCTCAGCTGGGTCGATTTGCCGGCGCCCTCGCCGCCCTCGAAGGTGATGAACCGTCCCTTGTCCACTTTAGCCCTTGGCACCCCACAGGATGTGCTTCAGCGCGGCGCTCATGCGACCCATGAAGCCCAGCTTGTTGACGTCGGCGCCCGCCAGTAGGGGGAGTTCGACGGTCTGGACGCCCGGGGCGCTCACCACCAGCTTGCCGACCGGCTGCCCCTTCTTGATGGGCGCGGCGATGGGACCGGTATAGACCGCAGTGACCTTCATGTCACGGCGGGACTTGCGCGGCATGGTGGCTTCCAGTTTCTCGCCGGCCACCAGCGGCACGGTCGCCGCCTCGCCCAGCCAAACGTCAGCGTCGGCGACTGCGTCGCCAGCCTTGAACAGGGCGTAATTATCGTACTCGCGGAAGGCCCACTCGATCAGACGGGCACTCTCCTCGGCACGCTCCTTCATGCTCTTGAGGCCGTTGATGACCATGATGACGCGGCGGTCACCACGCTTCACGGTGCCCACCAGGCCGTAGCCGGCAGCCTCGGTGTGGCCGGTTTTCAGGCCGTCCGCGCCCGACACGGCATACAGCAGCGGATTGCGGTTACCCTGCTTGATGCCGTTGAACATGAACTCGCGTTGCGAGTAGATCGGGAAATAGTCTGGAAAGTCGGTGATCAGCCGACGCGCGAGGATCGACAGGTCGCGGGCGGTGGTCAGGTGATCCGGCTCCGGCCAGCCCGAGGCATTGCGGAAGTTGGAATTGCGCATGCCCATTTGGTGGGCACGACGGGTGGCCTCCTCGGCGAAGGCTTCCTCGTTACCGGCATAGGCTTCGGCCAGCACCGAGCAGGCGTCGTTACCCGACTGAATGATGACGCCCTTGATCAGATCCTCGACCGATGCGGTGGAGCCCACCGGGAGAAACATCAGCGAGCCGCCGGACTTGACGTGCTTCTTCCACACCGTCTCGGAGACCGGCAACTGGTCGCTCATCTTCCAGCTGCCTTCCTTGAGCTTCTCGAAGACCAGATAGGCGGTCATCAGCTTGCTCATGGAGGACGGCACCATCAACTCGTCGGAGTTCTTTTCGAGAAGCACCGTGCCGGTCTGGTAGTCCAGGACAATGGCCTGCTTGGCCAACGTCTCGATGGTCTCGGCCTCAACGGCCGAAGCCGTGCCCATCAAGATCAGAGCGACGGCCGCCATCAGCGGCCGGCGGAAATACGTCATCGTCACCTTGAACCTCGAAAGCGAAACGCGGACTGGAGAATTGGCCCTTGCCTAGCCCATAAATGCGTCGGAACTAGGGCGGCCGCGATTAGTCCACCACCACCTTGGCATCCTGCTGCCCGGTGGCGATCACGGAGTCCAGCAGGCGATCTGCCTCGTCAACGCTTGCCAATGGGCCGAAACGGACACGATAGACGGTCTGGCCCTTCACCTGGGCGGGCTGGATTTGTGCGCGACCGACACCAGAAAGGCGTGCCTGCACGCGGAGTGCATTATCGTGGCGGGCAAATGAGCCGGCCTGGACAAAGATCCCTGTGGCACTGACTGGGACGGTCTGAACCTCCTGCGAGGCCAATTCCCGTTCGGCTCGTTCGACGGCGGCGCTGGCGCGCTGGGGGGGCGCCGATGACGGACGGGCCGAGGCTAGGACCGGCTTAGCCTGCTCGCGGCTGCCAATGGGCGGCAAGCTCTCGGCCATTACCGATTCGCGGGGTGCCGCGGCCACCTGGGGCTCGCCGCCGTCGCGCTTGAATTTTCCAGCGAGAGCCCGGCTCTCATCGGCCAAGACCTGCACGCGCACTTTTGCGGTGCCAGCCCCCTCGACCCCAAGCAATTGGGCAGCGCGGCGGGACAGGTCGATGATTCGGCCATTTACGAATGGGCCGCGGTCGTTGATCCGCACCACCAGCGAGCGCCCATTGTCAAGATTGGTTACCCGCACCACCGACGGCATCGGCAGCGTCTTATGGGCGGCGGAGACCGCATTCTGGTCGAACGCCTCTCCGTTGGCGGTCATTTTGCCGTGAAAATCGGGACCGTACCACGAGGCGATGCCGGTCTCGTCGTAGTCGTAATCCTCACGCGGGTAATACCACACACCTGAAACCTGATACGGCTTCCCAACCTTGTAATTAGGCGAAGCGGTCGCGCCGATTGGCGGCGGCTCCTCACCGGAAGATGTTGTCTTCTTGGCATAATGGCCGAACAGATTCATCTCGGCGCAGCCCGAAAGCAGCGCTGTCGAAAGCAACAGCGCGGCAACGCGCGCCCCTCGCGGAGCACTCCGCATCATCTAGATGTCCCCCTCGGCCATGCGCAAGATATTGTAGTCTACTGGCCGCCGATCCGCTCCGCAAGGTGGCCTGCGGCCAGTGCGAAGGAAGTTGAACGGTTCCACTTCATGAAGACACGGAAATTATCATAGACCAGGAAGGCAGCGCCCTCCCCGTTTTCCGGCCTGATAATCGAGCCTTCCACCGAGGACTTTGGCAGGGGCTTCCCGTTGGCGGCCTTGACACCCAGCTTGCTCCACTCGGTGACCGCGCGCTTCTGGTCAAGGCCGATCAACTTGTCCGAAAAATTGGCAGGAAGCTTGATCGCGCGCCCCCAAGTCTGGTCACCCTGCCAGCCCGAGCGCGCCAGGTAATTGGCCGCCGATGCAAGTACGTCGCCGCGCGTGGTCCAGATGTCGCGGCGCCCGTCGCCGTCCCAATCCTCGGCGAACTTCAGAAACGACGAGGGCATAAACTGGCATTGGCCCATGGCGCCTGCCCACGAGCCCAGCATCACCTCAGCCTTGATGTGCCCCTCGTCCACAATTTTGAGTGCATCCATTAATTCGCCGCGAAAATAAGTGGAGCGGCGACCGTCATAGGCGAGCGTCGCCAACGAAGAGACGATGTGATACCCACCGGTCACCCGGCCGTAATCGGTCTCGATACCCCATAGCGCGACGAAGTATTTAGCCGGAACGCCGTAGCGCTTCTCGATCTCCGCCAGCAGGGCTCTATTCTCCGCCATCATACGGCGGCCCTTTTCAACCTTCTGCGGGCTGACCACCCGGTCCAGATACTGCTGCAGGGTGAAGGTGAATTCAGGCTGCTTGCGATCCAGTTCGATGACTTTGTCGATATGCTGGACGTTGGACAGCGCAGTCTGCGCAGTCTCCGGGCGGATGCCGCGTGAGATGGCGTCGGCCTCGAGTTCGCGAACGAAGGTTGCGAAGTCCTTTTGGACCTCCTGCGCCTCGGCGGACGTGCTCACGATGCCAAGAGTCAGCAATGCGGCGCCCGTCCTGAGGAATGCCGTGAGCGTGCGTGCCTGAGCCATGTGACCTCCGCTGCCTTCGCGAATTTAGGGAACCGCAACCTGCCACAGCGGCCCGAGAGCCGCAATGGCAGGCCCACCATTATCACAGGCCAATGGTTAAGGGCTTGGGAACAGGCCATCGCTCCAGCCCCGCCCACGGTAATAGGCAAGACCCAGCCATTCATGGAGCGCACCACCGATGGCGGAAAGCCCGCCCTCGACACTGAAGCGCAGGCCGTCGCTTTCGCCCGTAGTGACATAATCGACGGGGTAAGGGACCATCCGCCAGTCTATGGCCCGAAAAGCCCCCATGGCGCGTGGCATGTGGGCCGCCGAGGTGACCAGCAGCCACGTTTCGCCTGGCCGTGGGGTGACGATCGCCTTGCTAAGCGTAGCGTTTTCGCGGGTGTTGCGCGATTGCCCTTCGAAAAGGACGCGGGAGGTATCCATGCCCTGAGCGGTCAGAAAGGCTTGGGCGACCGGGGCCTCCTTCAGCTCCTGCGCGGTCACACTGCCCGACCCGCCGCTGTAAACCATGCGGGCGTCGGGATAGCGCCGCGCCAATTCAATCATGGCCGTCACCCGCTCGGCAGCTCCGTTAAGGCTCGGCTGGCCACGCGCTGCCGACACTTGTGGATCAATGGCACCACCCAGCACGACGATGCCGTCCACCAGTGCGGGCATAGGTGAAGGAAAGGGAAAGCGATCCTCCAGCGGCGTGACCAGCAAGTCCGCCCACGGCACCACGGCCACAAGCACGAGCCCTCCGGTAAGCACTGTGAGGACCACCCGGCCCAACCGCTCACGGCGGACGAACAGCAACAGCATAGCCGCCACCAACGTCATCAGGATCATGTTGCCCGGCTGCGTCAGCACTCCGGCCAGCTTGGAAAGCACGAACATCGTAGTCCTCTGGAGCCGCCATCAGAGGATATGACAGCAACGCGCAAGGATGTCACCCGACCGTCAAGCGGTTGGCTAGTGCAACGGTCCCTGCTTCATGGTAAAGGGGACCATATATTCACTGCTGGCGGAGGCACGATGGACACGCTGATCGAAGGTTTCCGGCGCTTTCGCGATACCTATTTCGAGGATCACCGCCGGCTCTTCGAAGCCTTGGCGCTCAAGGGGCAGACGCCAAAGGTGCTGCTGATCGGCTGCTGCGACTCTCGGGTCGACCCGGCCATCATCTTCGATGCCCAACCGGGCGAAATGTTCGTTCTGCGCAACGTGGCCAATCTGGTGCCGCCATACGCGCCTGACCAGGGCCATCACGGCACCTCGGCGGCGGTGGAATTTGCCGTACGCGGCCTTGAGGTTGAGCACATCGTGGTTCTAGGCCACGCTCGCTGCGGCGGCGTACGCGCGCTGATCGAAGGCAGCGCCGGTTCCGAGACCGACTTCATCAGCGGTTGGATGCATATCGCCCGCTCCGCCCGCGATCGCGCCCTCGCCCTCACCCTGTCCGCCGGCCAGCCCATTGAGGCGGCACGCCGCATGTGCGAACAGGAGACGGTGGCCATCTCGCTGGGGAACCTGATGACGTTCCCCTGGATCCGCGAACGTGTTGAATCAGGTCGCCTCATGCTGCACGGCTGGTTCTTCGACCTGGATTCGGGTGAACTGTTCCGCCTCGACCCGATTTCCA
>JAEZFE010000500.1 GCA_023437865.1 Pseudomonadota bacterium
GCCCACCACCACGTGATTGCCGCCGCCGGTGCCGACGTGGCGGCCATCGATCATGAATTTCTCGGTGCCCAGGCGGCACTGTTGCGCCTCGTCATAGAGCACTGTGGTGGTGTCCACCAGTTCACGCCACGAGGCGGCGGGATGGATGTTGACCTCGATGACGCCGGGATCGGGTGTCACCTTGATCAGCCCCAGACGATGGTCGGGCGGCGGCGCATATCCCTCCACATGGACCGGCATGCGGCGCGACAGCGCGACCCCGGGCAAGTCCCACTCGTTAAGATATTCCTCGCGTGGGTCGCAGATGGTGACCTGATAATCCAGCGCCTGCGCCATGGCCGCGAGATACCTGGAGGCCTGCGCCGCGCCGATGATCAGCAGCCGGTAGCCTGGGCCGTGGCGGGTCACCAGGGTTTCCCCGTCAAAGCTGAGCAGCGGCACCGGAATGTCGTCGTAGCTAGCCGTTCCCGTGGCGATATCGAGCCGGCGGGTGATAGTCCGGCGGGCCTCCAGCGCGGCCAGCAATTGATCCAGCCCCGATTGCTCGCCCACCGGTTCCAGCAAAACCTGGAGCGTGCCGCCGCAGGGCAGACCGAAGCGGTGCGCCTCGTCCGCCGAGACGCCGTAGGTGAACAGGCTCGGCCGCTCCAGCACCAGTTGGCCCCGGCGCAGCTTGTCGATCAGGTCATCCTCGATACAGCCGCCCGAGATGGAGCCACGCACGTGGCCGTCGGCGCGGATCACCATCATGGCGCCCACGGGGCGCGGTGCCGAGCCCCAGGTGCGGATAACCGTACCCAAGGTGCAGCCCTGGCCGGCCTGCCGCCACTGGACCGCCGCCTTCAGCACCTCCAGGTCCATGGAGTCCATCTCGCCCTCCTCAGGCTTCCGTGTCGCGGTCCATGGGCAGAACGCGGACACGGCGACCGGTGGCGGCGGCCAGCGCGTTGGCGACGGCTGGCCCAATGGGCGGCACGCCGGGCTCGCCCACCCCGGTGGGCGGCTCGGCTGACGGCACCACATGCACCTCGATCCGGGGCATCTCGGGCAGGCGCAGCACCTGATAGCCGTCGTAATTGGTCTGGTCCACCCGGCCGCCGGTCAGCGTCAGCTCGGAATGAAGGATGGCACCGAGACCGAAGCCGATGCCGCCCTCCATCTGGGCGCGGATCTGGTCGGGATTGACGGCCACACCGCAATCCACCGCACACACCACGCGCTCGACCTTGAACCCGCCCTTGCCGTCGAGCGCGATCTCGGCCACCTCGGCCACCAGGGTCTTGAAGGATTCGTGCACCGCGACGCCACGGAACCGTCCGGGCGCCGGCTTGCTGGTCCACCCCGCCTTCTCGGCGGCGAGGTCCAGGACGCGGCGATGGCGCGGGTGGTCCTTGAGCAGGGCGCGGCGGTATTCCACCGGATCGTGACCGGCGGCGGCGGCCAACTCGTCGATCATGGTCTCCATGACGTAGGCCGTGTGGGTATGGCCCACCGAACGCCACCACAGCACGGGCACGCCGATCCGAGGCGACGTCAGCTCGGCGGTGAAATTAGGGATGGCATAGGGCGTATTGGAAACGCCCTCGACCGAGGTGAAATCAACGCCATCCTTGATGCCGCCGGCGAACGGCGTGCCGGTCAGGATGGACTGGCCGACGATACGGTGCTGCCACGCGACCGGACTGCCCGCCGCGTCGATGCCCGCCTTCACCACGTGCAGGACCATGGGGCGGTAGCGCCCGCCGGTCATGTCGTCCTCGCGCGTCCACTGGACCTTGACCGGCGCCCGCCAGCCGATGGCCTTGGCGCATTCCACCGCTTCGAGGATGACCTCCGCATCGGGAGTGGCGCGTCGGCCAAAGCTGCCACCAATCATCATTACATGCAGCTTCACCTTGTCCGGGGGGAGCCCCGCCGCCTCGGCCGCCTTGGCCTGATAGAGGTCGGGCATCTGATGGCCGCCCCAGACCTCCAGGACATCGCCCTGGCGGCGCGCCACCGCGTTCAGGGGCTCCAGCGCCCCATGGGCCAGGTAGGGAAATTCATAGGTGGCCTCGATCACCTTGACGGACCGGCCCATGGCGGCATCGGCATCGCCCCGGCGTTCGGCGATGCCGGTCGGGGGCTGGGCGGCCAGACGCTTGTACTCGGCCATGATCTCTGCCGAACCGCGGGCCTCGGCCTGCGTCAGGTCCCACTCCACCTTCAGGGCCTCGCGTCCCTTGATGGCAGCCCAGGTGTTGTGGGCCAGCACGGCGACGCCGCGCGAAATCTGGACCACCTCCACCACGCCCTTTACCGCCTTGGCGGCACCGGCATCAAAGGACTTCACTGTGCCGCCGAACAGCGGCGGATGAGCCACCACCGCCGTCAGCAGGCCAGGCAGCTTGAGGTCGATGGTATATTGCTGCGCACCGGTGGACTTGGCCGTGCTGTCCACCCGGCGAAAACCTTCCTTGCCGATATAGCGCCAGTCCTTGGGGTCCTTGAGCTTTACCCCGGCCGGCACTGTCCCCTGGGCGGCTGCCTCGGCGAATTGGCCGAACGGGGCACGGCGCCCCGACTTCGCGTGGACCAGAATGCCCTTGTCGACGCCGATTTCACGCGCAGGCACCTTCCACGCCTTGGCAGCAGCCTGCACCAGCATGGTCCGCGCGGTAGCGCCGGCGCGGCGGTAGCGATCGAACGACGAATGCATGGCAGTGGAGCCGCCGGTGCCTTGCACGGCGCCGCCCCACGCCAGATTGCCGTAGAGTTTTGGATTGCCCGAAGCGCCTTCGACCCGCATCTGCGCGGGATCGGCGTCCATCTCCTCGGCCACCAGGGTGGCAAGGCCGGAATAGACCCCCTGCCCCATGTCCATGTGGGCAGAGAGCACCGTCACCGTATGGTCGGGTGCGACGCGAAGATAGGCCTGGAACGGCCCCGGTCCGGCCGACTTCTCGGGATTGGCCATTGCCGGCAGGCCGAGCGTGAGCCCGGCACCGGCGGCACCGCCAAGGACCAGGAAGCTGCGGCGAGAGAGGACGGTCATGGCTCAGGCCTCCAGCAGACGGGCGGCTTCGTGGATACCGGTGCGGATGCGCTGATACGTGGCGCAGCGGCACAGATTGCCCTCCAGCGCCGCGTCGATGTCGGCGTCACTGGGTTTCGGGTTGGCCGTCAGCAGCGCCACCGCCGCCATCACCTGGCCAGACTGGCAATAGCCGCATTGCGGCACGTCGAGCGCCACCCAGACCTTGGTGACGGCGTCGGCGACCCTGTCGGCCAGCCCTTCCACCGTGGTGATCTTCTGCCCCTCGACCGATCCCGCCGGCGTGGAGCACGACCGCACCGGACTGCCATCGACATGCACCGTGCACGCTCCGCATTGGGCCGCACCGCAGCCGAATTTGGTGCCCGTCAGACCGATGACGTCGCGCAACACCCACAACAGCGGCATATCGGGGTCGGCATCCACCTCGTAGAGGCGATTGTTGACAGTCAGCTTCATGGGGGTTTCTCCGGGCGGGCCTGTTAGTTCGCGAGCGAGGCAATGTCGATGACGAAGCGGTACTTGACGTCGCTCTTCAACATGCGCTCGTAGGCCTCGTCGATCTGCTGGGCGCGAATCATCTCGATATCGGACACGATGCCCTTCTCGGCGCAGAAATCCAGCATCTCCTGAGTTTCTGGAATGCCGCCGATCAGCGAGCCGGCGACGGAGCGGCGGCCGAAAATCAGGCCGAACACCTCGGGCGACGGATGGGCATGGTCGGGGGCGCCGACCAGGCACAGGGTGCCGTCCAGCCGCAACAGGTTGATGTAGGCGTTCAGGTCGTGGCTCGCCGCCACGGTGTCGAGGATGAAGTCGAAGCTGCCGGCGTGTTTCGCCATTTCGTCGGCATTCTTCGACACCACCACCTCGTCCGCACCCAGCTTCAGCGCGTCGCCCCGCTTGCTCTCGGACGTGGTGAAGGCCACCGTGTGGGCCCCCATGGCATGGGCAAGCTTGATACCCATGTGGCCCAGGCCGCCAATGCCGACGATACCGACCTTCTTGCCCGGCCCAGCCCGCCAGTGGCGAAGCGGCGAATAGGTGGTGATGCCGGCGCACAACAGCGGCGCCACGGCGGCAAGCTGTTCCTTGGGATGGGAAATCCGGAGGACGAAGCCCTCCTTCACCACGATACGCTGGGAATAGCCACCCAGCGTATGCCCGGGCGGGTCCTGGGTGGGGAAGTTGTAGGTGCCGGTGAAGCCGTTCTCGCAATATTGCTCCAGCCCATGTCCGCACGGGTCGCAATGCTGGCAGCTATCCACCAGGCAGCCGACACCCACGGTATCGCCAACCTTGAATTTTGTGACGTGGGCGCCCACCGCGCTGACGGTGCCGACGATCTCGTGGCCGGGGACGCAGGGATACAGCGTGCCCTGCCACTGGGCCCGAACCTGGTGCAGATCGGAATGGCACACGCCGCAATAGGCGATCTCGATCTGAACATCATGAGGGCCGGGCTGGCGCCGCTCGATCGTCATGGCCTCCAGGGTCTTATCGGCGGCATAGGCACCATAGGCTTTCACGGTCATGGGCATGTTCCTTTGAATGCCGTGCAAGGTTGGATGCAGCGACGTTGTTCGACCGGGTTGGGTAGCGTTCCGGGAAAATCTACCACTTGACCATTCGCGCGATTAGCCGGCCAAGGTTGCATGAGCTTATGAATTAGGTTCATCAGTCGGCGACCGCCCCCATTCCACCGGCGTGCCACCCACATATAAGAAGTCTAGCCGGGCGCCGGGGGCGTTCGATCATTTGCGGCTCCTCGGCATGGGTGAGGATTTCAGCAAAAGCGGCGAATGCCGAGCGTGCGGTCAGGAGGGTCAGGAGTGCAGCGAGCACCAGCACGGCAGCGCTTGCACCAAGGGTGCCCTAACTATGCCAAAAATTACGGGGCTCAAATTAGCGGTGCAGCACTCATGGCTTTAGATGGCATTATCCGCATGAGGCTATGAATGGCATTCATCAATGTCGCGGACCAACATCAACGACCTTCTCGCCTTCGTGGCCGTCGCGCGCGAGCGCAGTTTCACCAAGGCCGCTGCCAGGCTTGGCGTGTCTCAATCGGCACTCAGCCACACCATCCGGGGCTTGGAGGCTCGCCTTGGCATTCGCCTGCTGACCCGCACTACCCGCAGCGTCGCCCCCACCGAGGCCGGTGAACGCCTGCTCCGGACCGTTGGCCCGCGCTTCGACGAAATAGACGCGGAGCTTGCCGCCCTTAGCGAGTTTCGCGACAAACCGGCGGGAACGATCCGGATCACCACGGCGGAACACGCGGCGGAGACTGTCCTGTGGCCCGCATTGGAGACGCTCCTCCCGGATTATCCGGATATCAATGTGGACGTGGTGATCGACTACAGCCTCACCGACATCGTCGCGGGTCAATACGACGCCGGCATTCGCCTGGGCGAGCATCTGGACAAGGACATGATCGCTGTCCCTATCGGTCCGGACCTGCGCATGGCGGTGGTGGGGACGCCCTCGTATTTCGCAAACCGGGAGCGGCCCAGGACGCCGCAAGACCTCACCAACCACCGCTGCATCAACGTGCGCCTGCTGACCTACGGCGGCATGTACGCCTGGGAATTCGACAAGGACGGGCGCGAGGTGAAGGTGCGCGTCGAAGGGCAGCTGGCCTTCAACACCCTCAGCGCCATCCGTCAAGCGGCCTTGGGCGGTTTCGGACTGGCCTATCTGCCGGAGGATTATGTGCGCCCCCATCTGGACGACGGCCTGCTCATCCGGGTTCTTGAGGATTGGTGCCAACCATTCCCCGGCTACCACCTCTATTACACCAGCCGCCGCCAGCCCACGCCGGCCTTCGCGGTGCTGGTGGAGGCGTTGCGCCATCGGAAATGACGGGGCGCGGCACCCCGACGACGGCACCTCGTCATGGCTTCACCCGACGAAAGCCTATATCCTTCGCCCTACCAACGGGTATCGGGTGGGGTAATGTCCAGGACACGGGTTCTTATTGTTGTACGTGCCTTCCCCGAGCTGTCTGAAAGTTACATTGCAACGGAAGCGGACGAGCTGGCGAAGACCTGCGACGTTCAACTCCTGACCTTTGAACCCTCATACTATCCGTTTCGCAGCCCCCATCCGGTGTTCCTGCTGACCGCCGAGAACGAGCGCGAGGTTTTAGAGAGGGTCCGTGAATTCTCGCCCGAGGTGGTGCATGGCCACTTCTTCACGGATATCGAACGGATTGCCCAGGTCGCGGCCTTTTGCGATGTCGGCTTCACGGTCAGAAGCCATTCCTCCGATGTTTTGTGCCCGCCGCCGGAAACTCTCCGCCGGCTGGCCGCGTTCGCCAATCAAGAGCGCTGCCTGGGCGTCATCGCCTTTCCGTTCAACCGTCCAATCCTTGAGGCCAATGGGGTTCGGGGCGACAAGATCGTCGATGGCGTTCCCGTCGTCTCGGTCGATCGTTTCCACGATTCCTCGCCCAACGG
>JAEZFE010000011.1 GCA_023437865.1 Pseudomonadota bacterium
GAACGCTTGGCTGCCGGAAAGCCCTCTGAAGCCCAGGTTTCTCTCAGCTTCGCTGTCACCGACGGTCGTCTGGTCATGCTGGTCGAGGATGACGGGCGCGGTATCGACTTCGGCCGGGTTCGTGCCAAGGCGGTGGAACTGGGCCTGTTCAATGAGGAAGAGGCTGCGGAACTGCCGCGTCAGACCCTGGTTGACCTGATCTTCGACCCCGGCTTCTCGACCAATCAGGCAGTCAACGATCTGTCAGGCCGGGGCATGGGCCTATCGGTGGTGCGCGAAACCGTGACCATGATGAATGGTACGGTTGAGGTGTTGGCGCGCGAACCGCAGGGCACGCGCTTCCGCATCTCGCTTCCGCTGTCCGTATCCAACCAGCGCCTGTTCCTGGTCGGATGCCAGGGCCACAGCTACGCCATCCCGACCGAGGGCATCGACCGCCTGTACCGCGTTCCCGCCGAGGCTGTGAAAACGGTTGAAGGTAAGTCGGTGGTATTCCTCGGCAATCAACAGCTCCCGCTGTTGTCGCTGGCCCATCTGCTGGCCCTGGGCGAGACAGCCGTCAAGGTCAGCCGTAACGTGGTGCCTCTGGTCGTGCTGAAGAACGGTGATCGCCGGGTGGGCGTGGCGGTGGACGAGTTCCTGTCCATCCGCGAAGCCTTGGTCAAGGATATCGGCGTGCCGGCCGCCATGGGCACCATGGTGGCGGGCGGCATGCTGCTGGAGGACGGTGCGGTCGCCCTGGTGCTCAATCCGTTTGAGATCGTCGAGACCTTCCGCAAATCGGGCTCCATCCGGGTGTTGACCACCGTGGAGAAGCCGCCCGAGCGGCGCGTGCCGGTCATCCTCGTGGTGGATGACTCGCTGACCACCCGGACGTTGGAGAAGAGCATTCTGGAAGCCCACGGTTACATCGTTCGCCTAGCGGTCGATGGTATCGAAGCCCTGTCCAAATTACGTGCCGAGAATGTGGATTTGGTCATTTCCGACATCCAGATGCCGAGGCTTGACGGCTTTGGTCTCCTGCAGGCCATCAAGGGCGATCAGGCGCTGAAGAAGATGCCGGTCATTTTGGTCTCGTCGCTGGAGGCCCGGGAAGACCGCGAAAGAGGCCTCTCGCTGGGTGCCGACGCATATGTGGTTAAGCGTAAGTTCGATCAGAAAGAACTTCTGGAAACGATCGGTCAGATTCTATGAGTAAGATCCGCGTCCTCATCGTCGAGGATTCCCTCGTCGTCCGCGAGCTATTGAAGCACATCATCGGCTCGGATGCGCGATTTGACGTCGTCGCCGCGGTGGAGAGCGCCGAGGAGGGACTGGCGCTGCTTGACGTGGTCGAGCCCGATATCATCTCGCTCGACATTCGCCTGCCCGGAATGAACGGCCTGGATGCCACACTGCAGATTATGGCACGCCGACCCACGCCGATCGTCGTGGTGGCCGCCAATGTGGATGATGACGAACTCAACATCGCCATGAACGCGCTGCGCGCCGGGGCTTTGGCTGTGGTGGAAAAGCCCGTGGGCGTGACCAACGCCGCGTTTGAGTCCATGGCCCGACATCTGTGCACCCAACTCGCCATCATGAGCCAAGTGAAGGTCGTGCGCCAAGGCATCGACCGTGGCTTGCGTTTTGGCACCGCCGCGCCGCCGGTTAGCGCACGGCCGGCCAAGGGCTATTCCATGATGGGCATTGTCTCTTCCACCGGCGGGCCGCAGGCGCTCGTTCAGTTGCTCGGCAGCATGGGCTCCGGCTTCCCGCTGCCGGTACTGCTGGTCCAGCACATCACGTCGAGTTTTCTGGAAGGCTTCGTATCCTGGCTCTCAGGCGTGACCCCTTTCGACGTGCGCATTGCCCAGGAGGGTGAAACGCCGGAAGCGGGCCGCGTTTACGTGCCTCCGCCGGATCGCCACATGGCGCTGCAGGGCGGCCGGCTTGCCATCCTCGATTCGCCGCCGCTGCACAGCCAGAAGCCCTCGGGGTCGATCCTGCTGGCGTCAATGGCCAAGGACGTGGGCCGGCGCGGCATCGGCGTCATCCTAACTGGTATGGGCTCGGATGGGGCCGATGGCATGGCCGAGATGCACAAGGCCGGCGCCCACACAATCGCCGAGGACGAAAGCACTTGTGTGGTCTATGGCATGCCAGCGGCGGCGGCCAAATTGGGGGCGGTCAAAGAGATGCTGCCCTTGCACCAGATTGCGCCTCGGCTCCTCCAGTTGACGGGAGGTAAGTGATGGCCGAGCTCAACAATCAGCTCATCCTCATCGTCGAGGACTCGGCGACCCAGGCCCTCAAGCTCCAGCACGTGCTGGAAAGCGAAGGGTTCAAGACCGTCTGCGCGTTCTCGGCCGAGGAAGCGCTGGAGGAGATGAACCGCTCGCTGCCCAACCTCATCGTTGTCGATTATCATCTGCCGGGCATCCAGGGCGACGAGCTGTGCCGCCAGATCCACATGGACCTGACCACGCGATCGATCCCCATCCTGATGCTGACGGCCGACGAGACCCAGGCGACCGAGCTGCACGGCCTGGAATCGGGCGCGGACGACTTTGTGTCCAAGTCCGAAGATGTCGGCATCCTGCTGTTGCGCGTTCACAACCTCCTTAGGAAGTCGCGGCAGGACTCCTCGGTGCTCGACGTGGCGCGTTCGCTGTTTCGGCGCGCCCGCGTGCTGATCATCGACGACAGTCATACCTATCGCGAGACCCTGGCGCAGGAACTGCGCGAGGAGGGCTGCGAGGTCGTTCAGGTGACTTCGGGGCCAGAGGGCCTGTCGCGCTTGGCCGAAAGTGATTACGACTGCGTCATGGTTGACATGGTGATGCCCGAAATGGACGGCGTCGCGGTGTGCAAGGAACTCACCAACCGGCGTAGCGATTCCGAGCCTCCGATCGTCGTGCTGATGTTGTCGGCCTATGAGAACAAGGAGAACGTGACCCGCGCGCTGGAGGCGGGCGCCGATGATTTTGTCGGCAAGTCTACCGAGATGAGCGTGTTGCGCGCGCGTCTGCGCGCCTTGCTGCGGCGGAAATTCCTGCTGGAGCAGAATCAGCGCATCATCGAAGAGTTCCGCCTGCGCGAGATGGAGGCATTGCGCGCCAAGGCCGAGAAGGAGGCCGCCGAGGCTCGCGCGGCCCTGGCGGAAGGCTTGGCCCGCGCTAATCGCGAATTGGAGGAGGCCAACGCTAAGCTGCGCGAGACGCAGGTTCATCTAATCCAGTCCGAGAAGATGGCGTCGCTCGGCCAGTTGGTCGCCGGCATCGCCCATGAGATCAACAACCCGCTGTCCTTCGCGCTGTCGAACGTGTTCACCATCGAAAACTGGTTGTCCGAGGTACAGGCCGAAGGCACCTGTCTGGCGCCGGAACTGGCGGCTCGGCTTGATAAGGCCCGCGCCCGCATCAAGGATACCGGTCAGGGGCTTGAACGCGTGCGTGAGCTGGTGGTTAAGCTGCGGACGTTCTCGCGTCTGGATGAGGGCGAATTCAAGAGTATCGATGTGCGCGAAGCCATTGAAGCGGTGCTGCTTTTCCTGCGCCACAAAATGACGGACCGCATCGAGGTGGTGCGTGACTTCGGCGCCATCACCGAACTGGCGTGCTATGCCGGTCAGCTGAACCAGGTCTTAATGAATATTACCGCCAATGCCGTGGACGCCATCGGCGAAAAAGGTACCATCACCATCCGGACTGGGATTGAGGACGACATGTTCTGCATCTCGGTTCGGGATTCCGGCTGCGGCATCCCGAAGGAAAACGTGGAGCGTATCTTCGACCCCTTCTTCACCACCAAGCCGGTGGGGCAGGGCACCGGGCTGGGCCTTGCAATTTCGTACAAGATTGTGCAGGCGCACCAGGGTCGTATCGAAGTGCGCAGCGAATTGGGAGAGGGCACTGAAGTGCGTGTGTTGATCCCGCGTGGCCTGAAGGCCTAACGGCGGACGAGGAGAGGGCAATGGCGCTTAAGCCGGGCAAAGAGAATGTGCTGGTTGTCGATGACGAACCGCAAATTCTTACCGCCATCACCGATCTGCTGGAGGATGAGTTCGCGGTGTGGACCGCGAGCGACGGCCCCACTGCCCTGAAAATCCTGGAATTGCAAGAAATGGCGGTGATCCTGTCGGATCAACGCATGCCCGGCATGTCCGGTGCCGAGTTTCTGGGCCAGGCGCGGGAGGTATCGGACGCAACCCGCGTCCTGGTCACCGGTTATTCGGACCTGGATGCCCTGGTCAAGGCGGTCAACCTAGGTCAGATCCACGCCTATCTGTCCAAGCCGTGGAACCCACTGGAGCTGAAGGTGGTAGTGCGCACCGCTGCCGACCGCTGGCGCTTGGGCCGCACGCTGGAGCACGAGCGCAACCTTATGCGGTCGCTGATGGAAAATGTGCCGGATGCCATTTTCTTCAAGGACCGCACCTTGCACTTCACCCGCGTCAATCCGGCACAGGCTCAGTTGCTGGGCGTGTCGGGCAGTAACGAAGTGGTCGGCCACATGCTGGGCGACCTGATGCCTGCCGAGCGTGCCAATCTGATTGAGGAGCAGGAACGCGACATCATTGAGCGCGGCGTTCCAGTGGTGGACCGCATTGAACCGGTGGTGGACGCCACCGGTAACGCCACCTGGTATTCCATCACCAAGGTGCCGATCCGTGATCATGACCGTGTCGTCGGGCTGGTGGGGGTCGCGCGCGACATTACAAAGCGTAAGCAGGCGGAGGATTACCTGCGCCGCGCCCATGATGAGCTGCAGAAGGCGGTGGAAGAGCGCACCCGATGGCTGCGCCAGGAAATCCGCCGCCGCGCCCAGGCCGAGGATCAGGCCCGCGCCGCGCGTGACACCGCTGAGGCCGCCAGCCGCGCCAAGACCATTTTCCTCGCCAATATGAGCCACGAGCTGCGCACGCCGCTCAATGCCATCATTGGCTTCACCGAATTGGCTGAGACGCTGATGGACGAGCGCGAACTCGATCGCTACGGCGGCTATCTGTCCAACATCACCGAATCGGCCCACCATCTGCTGCGCGTCATCAACGACATTCTGGATGTTTCGCGCATCGAGGTGGGCAAGGTGACGCTGCGTGAGGCCGAGGTCGAGGTGGGCGAGGTGGTTCAGTCCGCCATGCGTCTGGCTGGCCATGTGGCCGGGGCAAAACGTCAGACGCTCGCCTTCCGCATCGCCGAGAATTTCCCTCGCTTGCGCGCCGACGAGCGCTTGCTCAAGCAAATCCTGCTCAACATTGTCTCCAACGCCACCAAGTTTACCCCCGAGGGCGGTCACGTATCGGTGGCGGCCAATTTGGAAGGCGGCGCCGTTGTCGTCACCGTCGAAGACGACGGTGTCGGTATCGCGCCGCAGGACATTCCGCTCGTGCTTCAGCCTTTCGGCCAGGTCGAGAACACCATGGCGCCGAAGCACGAGGGCACGGGATTAGGGTTGCCGCTGGCCAAAGGATTCATGGAGCTGCACGGCGGCACACTGGAGGTGGAATCCCATGTGGGCAAGGGCACCAGGGTGACCTTGGCCTTCCCGGTTTCGCGCACGGTTGCTCCCGAGAACGCGGCGGTTTAGTTCAATTGGTGGCGGAAAGGGTAGCGTGTCTTGATCTCGGTATTGACGAAGCGCCCCTTGGACTCGGCGTTTTCCAACGCGGAGAACACCTGGGCGGGCACGCCGAGATATTCGTAGGTCTTACCGCTGACGAAGCGGACGAAGAGCACAGAGGTTCCGCCATCATGACCGATGGCGGCAACGGCGCTGGAGATGACGGGCTGCATATGAACGGGCATGCACTTCATATGGTCTAGCCGCCAGATACGAGAAGGGCTCCCGTGCGGGAGCCCTTCCGTTTTCAGCTAACTACCACCTGATCCTTGGACCAGCGCCGCGACAGCGGGTTGGCGATGCGGCGCCATTCCTCGAAGCGGCGGCGGGAATCAGCTTCGGCGGCCTTCCGGTTGATGCGGCCGAGATAGGTAACAC
>JAEZFE010000071.1 GCA_023437865.1 Pseudomonadota bacterium
GCCCTGGGCTGGGTGCTCGCCACCTACCAATTCCGCCGCTACAAGGCCCGGCCCGAGCGCGCCTGGCCGAAGCTGGTCTGGCCCGCGGCCGCTGATCGCGGCTGGGTCGAGCGCACCGCCGAGGCCACCGCCCTGGTGCGCGACCTGATCAACACGCCGGCCGCCGACATGGGCCCGGCCGAACTGGCCGGCGCGGCGGAAGCCCTGGCCGCCCGCTTCGGCGCCACCGTGCGCGTCATCGTCGGCGAGGGCCTGCTGGCCGAGAATTACCCTGCCATCCATGCGGTGGGCCGCGCCTCGGCGCCGCATCGCCAGCCGCGCCTGATCGACCTGATCTGGGGCGATGACAAGGCGCCGCGCCTGACCCTGGTGGGCAAGGGCGTGTGCTTCGACACCGGCGGCCTGGACCTCAAGACCTCGTCGACCATGAAGCTGATGAAGAAGGACATGGGCGGCGCGGCCCACGTCCTTGGCCTCGCCTCCATGATCATGGCCGCCGGCCTGCCGGTGCGCCTGAGGGTGCTGATCCCGGCGGTGGAGAACTCGGTGTCGGGCGACGCCATGCGGCCCATGGATGTGCTGGCCACCCGCAAGGGCATGAGCGTTGAAATCGGCAACACCGACGCCGAGGGCCGGCTGGTGCTGGCCGACGCCCTGTGGGAGGCATCGCGTGAGAAGCCCGAACTGCTGATCGACATGGCGACCCTGACCGGCGCGGCGCGCACCGCGCTGGGTGTCGAACTGCCGGCACTGTTCACCGACAACGACCTTCTGGCCATGGATCTGGCGCGCGCCGGCGAGAGCGAGGCCGATCCGCTGTGGCGGTTGCCGCTCTACAAGCCGTACCGCCGCATGCTCGACAGCAAGGTGGCCGACATCAACAACGTCTCCGACGGCCCCTATGCCGGCGCCATCACGGCGGCGCTGTTCCTGCAGGAATTCGTCGGTCCGGGCATTCCGTGGGCTCATTTCGACATCATGGCGTGGAACCCCTCCTCCCGCCCGGGCCGGCCGGATGGCGGCCAGGCCCTGTGCCTGCGGGCGTTGTTCACCGTGATCAGCCAGCGCATCGGCAAGACTTCCGGCTGATATGGCAAGAATCCCATAAGGGATGTTGCCGGAACGCCTTGGCTAGGCTAAAAGATTTCGTCCACGGAATGAACGGACCGGGGTAATGGGGTTCCAACTCAAGGCTGTGCAGGCTCTTGACCTGTGGCGCGGTGCGATCGTCGAGAGCGTGCGGCGTGACGGCCCCGATCTGTCCGCCCGCCAGATGGCCTTGCTGCTCACCGTCTATCTGACGCCGCCGCCCCATACGGTGCGGGGGCTGGCGGTGACTCTGAACGTCTCCAAGCCCGCCATCACCCGCGCGCTCGACCGCCTCACCGAACTGGGGCTGATCAAGCGCAAGACCGACGATGCCGACCGACGCTCGGTGCTGGTGCAACGCACCGTCAAGGGTTCGGTCTATTTGCGCGAATTCGGCGACATGATCGTCGCCGCCGCCCAGACGGCGGGGGACGAGGCGCAGTCTTCGTAGCCCCCGCCTCTCACTTCCTACCGATCGATCGGCACTTTCACCCGCACGGTGCTGCCACTGGTGCCGGGAAAGCCGGTGAACAGGGCGCGCACCAGATAGGGCATGATCGGGGCAATCTCACGCTGGGTGCCTTCGGCCACCGCGCGGCCTTCAAACATCACCCGGCCGCTGCCCGCTTCCAGGATGCGCACCGACAGCCATTTTGGCCAATAGGTAACGCTCTCAGTCTCCCAATAGGGGAAGGGGTCATATAGGCTCATCCCGGCGCCATAGCGGTGGCCGTAGGATCCCCAGCCATAGCCGCCATAGACCGCCGACGGGCTTTGCCACACCACCGTGTTGGCCTGCCCGATGCCCCAGGTCAGATTTACCGTGGCCGCGCTCGCTCCCCCCGGCGCCACTGGGAACCAGCCCTGAGCTGCCAGCGCATTGGCCACCTGGGTGGCGTAATCCTGAAATTCTAGGCTTCCAACCTGGCCCGGTTCGGGCTTGATGGTGAAGCTGCTGGCGGCGGGGGCGGCGCCAAAGGAGTTGAAGCGCGTTACATCGGCCTGCACGATGCTCGTGCAGGCGCCCAGTAGCATCAGCAACGCAAGCGCGGCGAAAGACCTCATGGAATAGACATGGGTGCCGCTGGCAGGGCGCGCCAGCCCACCTAAAGCGCCAGCGTGTAAACCGCGTAGGGCACGCCATGGATCGGCGGCGCGTCATGCAGGCGCGCAAATCCCATACGCAGGTACATGGGTAGGGCCACGTCCATGATGGGCGTGGTGTGCAGCGCGATCAGGGGGGCGCGGTCACGGCGAGCGCGGCGCAGGCACTCCTGCGTTAGCGCGCGGCCAAGCCCCGCGCCGCGAGACGCCGGATCGACCACCAGCATTCTGATGATCGGCCAGGATTGGTCAAAGAACGCAGCCTTGGGCGCCCCGCCCGGCACGTAGACAACGCCGCCGACCACCCGTCCGTCTCGCTCCGCCACGATAACCTCGCCCGTGCCGCCAAGATCCGCCATGCGGGAGACAATGGCGGCCATTGCCGGCCAGTCCGAATAATGCGGCTGGAACTGACTGAACGCGCCCAGGGCCACGGCGTTCAGTTCCGGTGCGTCGGACTCTCGGTAATCACGGATGCAAGGCGGCATTAGGGCTGCTTTCGCGGACGAGTAATCCGAGAATGATAGCCGCACCCCTACCCTACAGCGAGTGCCGGACGCCTAAAACGCTCGCCGGGCCCTCAGTGCCGCGCTGATAGTGCCGTCGTCCAGATAATCCAGCTCGCCGCCCACCGGCACGCCATGGGCCAAGCCCGAGACGGTCACGGCAGCGCCGGCCAAGCGGTCGGCGATATAATGGGCGGTGGTCTGGCCTTCGACGGTGGCGGGCGTGGCCAGGATGATCTCGGTCACCTGGGGCTCGCGGGCGCGCTCGACCAATTGGGCGATGCCCAACTCTTCCGGACCCATGCCATCGAGAGCCGAGAGCAGCCCACCCAAGACGTGGTAGCGGCCCCGGAAGGCGCCGGTGCGCTCCATGGCCCACAGGGCGCCGACATCCTCAACTACGCACAGAGTTGCGCGATCGCGGCGGGGGTCTGCGCAGATCGCGCACGGGCTTACGCTATCGAAGTTTCCACATATGCTACAAGCACTTACTGTCCGCTCGACATTGGCCAGCGCCTCGGCCAGAGGGTGCAGCAAGGTGTCGCGCTTTTTGATTAAATGGAGCGCGACACGGCGTGCCGAGCGCGGACCCAAGCCCGGTAACCGCGAAAGAAGTTGAATCAGACGCTCGATCTCGGGTCCGGCCATTGTGGAAATTCCGGCCTCAGAACGGCAGCTTCATGCCCGGGGGCAGATTCAGGCCGCCGGTGACCTTGGACATCTCGTCCTGCATGGCGGATTCCGCCTTGCCCTTGGCGTCGTTGAAGGCGGCGATGATCAGGTCTTCCAGCACTTCCACGTCCTCGGGATCGACCAGCGACTTGTCGATCTTGATGCCCTTGAGCTCGAACTTGCCGTTCAGCGTCACCTGGAGCATACCGCCGCCGGAGGCGCCGGTGACCTCCAACTCGCTCAGCTTGGCCTGCATCTCGGCCATCTTGCTCTGCATCTGCTGGGCCTGCTTCATCAGGTTGCCAAGATTTTTCATAGTTCCTCTTCTCCTGGAATGATGTCCGCATCGAAGGCCAGCTCGGCCTCCTCGGGTTCCTCGGGGGCCATGTCGCGCACCAGCTCGACGATGGCGCCCGGAAAGGCCGTCATGACGGCCTGGACCAGCGG
>JAEZFE010000082.1 GCA_023437865.1 Pseudomonadota bacterium
CCGCTGGTCATCGCCGTGGGGGCCGGCGAGGCGAGCCGGCGCGCCGTCGGCACCGCCGTGTTCGGCGGCATGATTGCGGCGGCAGCGGTCGGCATCTTCCTCATTCCCCCGCTTTATGTCGTCTTCCAACGCCTCCGCGAGTGGGCCAAGGGCCCGCGCCGCAAGGCACTTGAGCCCAAGCCCGGCGAATAGGAGGCGGCAATGCAGGCTGTTCCCCTCTCCTCCTGGCTCATGCTGGCGGCCTGTATCGGCGTCGGGCTGCTTAACGAGGTGTCGGGCAGCGTCCTCACGCTGGCCATCCCCGATGCCGCCCGTGACGTGGGGGCATCGAAGGACGCCGCCCAATTCATCCTGCTGGCGGGCAAGCTGAGCCTCGGCGCGCTGATGCTGGCCGGCGGCGGCCTGGGCGACCGGTTCGGGCGCAAGCGGATCATGCTCAACGGTATCGCCCTGATCGCGGTGGCCGCCCTGCTATCCGCGGCGGCGCGCTCTGCCGGCATGCTGGGAAGCGCCCGCCTGCTGGATGGGGTGGGCAATGCGCTGGTCGGCCCGCTGGCGTTTGCGCTCGCCATCGCCTCCTTCCCCGATACCATGCGGGGCCGCGTCATCGGCCTGTTCCTCGGCATCAGCGGCCTGGGTGTCGCCATCGGCCCGCTGATTGCCGGCACCTTGGTGCAGATGGGCGGCTGGCGGCTGGGCTTCGCGGCCCCGCTGGCCCTCGCCCTGGTCAGCGGCTTGGCCATCATGGTCCTGACCAAGCCGGAGCTTTCCGAACCGCGCCGCCCGCCCTGGGACCCGGTCGGCATGCTGTCCTGCATCCTGGGCCTCATCGCACTGGTCCTGGGGTTCGTGCTGGCCGGGCGCGACGGCTGGACGGCACCGGCCACCCTGGGGTGGCTGGCGGGCGGGGTCGTCGGTCTAGCATTGTTCGGTTGGTGGGAAACGTCGCGCGCGGCGGTGCCACTGCTGGACCCCGACTTGCTGCGCTCGCGCGAGGTTCTCGTCGCCCTGGCAGCAGCCGGGCTGGCGGCCATAATCCTGAATGGCACGATCCTGCCATTGCTCTACTTCCTTCAGCGCATCCACGGTTATGGGCCGGTGGGCTCAGTGCTCAGACTGCTGCCATTGATCCTAGCGGCCATGACAGTGGCTCCGGCGGCGGGCGGTCTGGCCGAGCGCCATGGCCGGCGGCTGGTCATGCTGGCGGGCCTGGCGGCGGTGGCGGCCGGCAGCGGCATCCTGTCTATGCTGACCCCAAACACTCCTTACGGCGTCATCGCCGCCGCCATGGCCCTGGTCGGCGCAGGCGTGATGGCCGTCATCACCCCCGCCGCCGACCTGGTGATGGCGACCTCGGGAGCCGAACGCTCAGGCTCAGCGGCGGCGCTCAATGGCACGGTCATGCAGGTGGGTGGCGCAATCGGCATTGGGGTGCTGACCTCCGTCTTCACGGCGGAAGCCGTTCAGGGTTTCGCCGCGCGGATGACGGCCAAAGGCTATGCCCCGCAGGATATCATCGAGCCCGCCCGCCGATTGCGCGATGTCATCCGCGAAACGACGATCCGTCGGGTTCCCGAACTTCCCGACATCCCGCCTCAACTGCGGCAGGATATACTCGACGCTTATAGCCAAGCCTTCGCGGCAGGCGTCGCCCGCGCTTTCCTGGTGGCCGGTGTATTATCGCTGGCAGCCATCGTCATTGTCCTGATCGGGATGCGGCGGCGGGCAGGCCCCGCCACCGCCAATTCCTGACTTATCGGCCTTCAGCCGTCTGTTGCCCCGAGCGGATTTCCGCCAACTGCCGGCGGAATTCCTCCCGGGTGATCACATTGTCGCCATTCTTGTCAAAGGCGGTAAAGCGGGCACCCGGCAAATCAAAAAACTCTCCGCCATCGATAACGCCGTCCGCCCCGGCGTATTGCTTGAATTGCGACACTGACAACTTGGTTTCCTTCCGCTCGATCTTCAAATTATGGTTGGCGTCGATGGTGTAGAGGATAGTGCCCTTGCGCAGGGTATATTCGTCACGATCGATTACCCCGTCGCCATTGGTGTCCATTTCCTTGAAGAAAGCAGCATCACGGTCTGCTGCGTAAAGCGGCGAGGTGAAAGCGAACAGCACAACCATAGCGGCACTGATGCGGGTCATATGGACTCCTCCTTGACCAGTCCGTAGGCGCTTTCGGCGATGATGTGGTTCTCGTCGGTGGGCACCACCAGGACGGTGATCGCCGAATCCGGGGCGGAGATCACCGGCGCGTTCGCTTCATTGGCGGCCTCGTCCAACGCAATCCCCAGCCAAGCCGAACGCCGGCAGATGTTCGCCCGCATGGCCGGTGAGCGCTCGCCGATGCCCGCGGTAAAAACCAGGGCGTCGAGGCCGCCCAGCGCGGCAACCAGCGAACCCAGCTCGCGGCATGCGCGGTGGGCGAAGAATTCGACCGCCTCCGCCGCTTCGGGAGCGTCGCTGGCCAGCAGCTCCCGCATGTCGTTGGAAATGCCGCCCGAAAGCCACAGCAGGCCGCACAGCTTGTAGAGGAAGTCCTAGATCTGGGGCGCGACCATGCCCTTGGCCGTCAACAAATATAGCAAAATGCCCGGGTCCAGGCAGCCGGGCCGGGTGCCCATGGGCAGGCCGTCGAGCCCCGTGAAGCCCATGGTGGTGGCAACGCTCCGCCCCTCCCGAATGGCGCACATGCTGGCTCCGCTGCCAAGGTGGGCGATCACCACCCGCCGATCAGCGATCTCGGGCGCCACCTGCCGCAGCCGGCGGGAGACGAAGTCGTAGGAAAGCCCATGGAAGCCGTAGCGGCGCACCCCTTCGCCCAGCAACTCGCGTGGGATGGCGAAAAGCTGCTCAATCCGAGGCATGGTTCGGTGAAACGAGGTATCGAAGCACGCTACCTGCGGCAGATCAGGATTGACCCGGCGCAGCGCTTGGATCGGCGCAAGGTTGTGCGGGAGGTGCAGCGGCATCTGCGGAATCAGCCTTTCCAGGCGCGCCAGCACCTCCTCCGTGATCAAGGTGGGCCCAGGCGCCGGATCGCCGCCATGCACCACACGATGCCCGACAGTGGTCAGGCGGCGCTCGGGAAAGGCGGTGCGCAACCAGGCCGCCAGGAACGCGACGGCGGCCTGGTGACCGGTCTGTGGAATGCTGTGGGTTTCCGCATCGCCACCCCGGCGGCGGGCCTGAAAGCGGGGATTGGTCAACAGCCCTTCCGCCTGGCCCGAACAGATTTCATTAAGCGCGCCGTCATAGAGCGCGAACTTGACGCTGGAGGAACCGGCGTTTAGGACAAGCACCAATTCTTCCATTCTCACCCCTCCATCACGCGCGGCGCCGCCGTCCGCAGGCCGTGGGTGAACAACTGGGCGATGGCCGCCGAGGCCACGCGGGCCCGCACGCTATCGGCGCGGCTGGTCAGGATGATGGGCACACGGGCGCCCAGAACGATGCCACCGCCTTCGGCGCCGGCGAAGTAGGACAACTGTTTGACCAGCATGTTGCCTGCCTCCAGATCGGGGACAAGCAGGATGTCAGCGCGTCCCGCCACCGGCGAGACGATCTTCTTGATGCGGGCCGCCTGTTCGCTGATGGCATTGTCGAAGGCCAGCGGGCCGTCGAGGATGGCGCCCGTGATCTGCCCGCGTTCCGCCATCTTGCACAGGGCGGCGGCCTCGATGGTGGAGGGCAGCTTCTCATTCACCGTCTCGACCGCCGAAAGAATGGCGACCCGGGGCTGGACAACGCCGAGCGCCCGCATCAGGACCACCGCGTACTGGATGATGACGCGTTTATCCGCCAAG
>JAEZFE010000094.1 GCA_023437865.1 Pseudomonadota bacterium
CCCGAAGGCCGAACCCGCCCAGGCCCAGAGCCTGGCGCGCTCCATGAGCGCCCCGGCTCCGCAGGCGAGCCCGCGGCCACCCTGCGAGCCGGCCGCCATCGACGAGTTCGGTGCGTCGCTCGACCCGCGCTACACCTTCAAGAATTTCGTCGTCGGCAAGCCCAACGAATTCGCCTATGCCGCCGCCCGCCGCGTCGCCGAGGCCGAGGCGGTGTCGTTCAACCCGCTGTTCCTCTATGGCGGTGTCGGCCTGGGCAAGACCCACCTGATGCATGCGGTCGCCTGGCACATCCGCGAGCACAACCCGGCCCGCCGAGTGCTGTACCTGTCGGCGGAAAAATTCATGTACCGCTTCATCCGCGCGCTGCGCTCGCAGGACACCATGTCCTTCAAGGAGCAGTTCCGCTCGGTCGACGTACTGATGGTCGACGACGTCCAGTTCATCGCCGGCAAGGACGCCACCCAGGAGGAGTTCTTCCACACCTTCAACGCGCTGGTCGACCAGGGCCGTCAGATCATCATCTCGGCCGACAAGTCGCCGTCGGAGATGGAGGGGCTGGAGGATCGGCTGCGCTCGCGCCTCAATTCCGGCCTGGTGGCCGATTTGCACGCCACCACCTACGAACTGCGCCTCGGCATCCTGCATTCCAAGGCCGAGCAGATGGGCGCCGCCGTACCGCAGAAGGTCATGGAATTCCTCGCCCACAAGATCGCCAGTAACGTGCGTGAGCTGGAGGGCGCGCTCAACCGCGTCGTCGCCCACGCCCAGCTGGTGGGCCGCGCCATCACCTTGGAAAGCACCCAGGAGGTGCTGCACGACCTGCTCAAGGCTTCCGACCGCCGGATCACCATCGAGGAGATCCAGAAGCGGGTGGCCGAGCATTTCAACATCAAGCTGGCGGAGATGAGCTCGGCCCGGCGCTCGCGCCAGGTCGCCCGCCCGCGCCAGGTCGCCATGTACCTGGCCAAGCAGCTGACCAGCCGCAGCCTGCCCGAGATCGGCCGCAAGTTCGGTGGCCGCGATCACACCACGGTCATGCACGCGGTGAAGAAGGTCGAGGAGCTCAAGGGCTCCGACCAGGGCTTCTCCGAGGATGTCGAGCTGTTGAAGCGTATGCTTCAGGGCTAAGCGTCCACAGACCATTCCGGCAGTCACCAAAACGTCTCTTCCGCGCCACCCGGGCGGCGCGGAAACCGCTTTGACGTGTGGACACACGTGATATACTGCTCAGCCCTGCCGATGGTGGGAAATATGGTCTTTAACGGACGTAAAAAAGCCACGCCATGAAGCTGACCATCGAGCGCGCCCAGCTGCTGAAGTCCCTGGCCCACGTGCAGAGCGTTGTTGAACGCCGCAACACCATTCCGATCTTGTCGAATGTGAAGCTCGAGGGTCGCCCCGGCTCGCTCAGCCTCAACGCCACCGACATGGATCTGGACTTCGTCGAGACCGTGACTGCCGACGTCACTCGCCCTGGCGCCACCACGGCGCCCGCCCATACCCTGTTCGAGATCGTCAAGAAGCTGCCTGATGGCAGCCAGGTCGAGATCGATTATTCATCGGATGACGGCCAACTGACCCTGCGCTCGGGCCGCTCCAAGTTCGCGCTGGCTTGCCTGCCGGTCGAGGATTTCCCCGTGCTGTCCGGCGGCGAGCTGCCGCACAATTTCGTGCTGTCGGCGGCCGAGTTGAAGACGCTGATCGACCGCACCCGCTTCGCCATCTCGACCGAAGAAACCCGCTACTACCTCAACGGCATTTACCTGCACGCCGCCACCGGCGCCGTCGGCGACGTGTTGCGCGCGGTCGCCACCGACGGCCACCGCCTGGCCCGCGTTGAGGTGACCCTGCCCGAGGGCGCCGCTGGCATGCCGGGCGTGATCGTGCCGCGCAAGACGGTGGGCGAGATTTACAAGCTCATCGGCGAGACCGATGCCGAGATCACGGTTTCGTTGTCCGAAACCAAGTTGCGCTTCGCCTTCGGCGATGCCGTGCTGACCAGCAAGCTGATCGACGGCACCTTCCCCGATTACGAACGGGTGATCCCCGCCGACAACGACAAATACCTCGACGCCGACGTCAAGGTGTTCGCCGGCGCGGTTGATCGCGTCTCGGCCATTTCGACCGAGAAGAGCCGGGCGATCAAGTTGACGCTAGAAAAGGGCACGGTGCGCCTGTCGGCCTCCAGCCCCGAGAACGGTACCGCCGAGGAAGAGCTGGAAGCCCAGTACGACTCGACCCCGCTCGAGATTGGCTTCAACTCGCGCTACCTGCTCGACATCCTGGGCCAGGTCGAGGGCGGCACCGCCCGTTTCGCCATGGCCGATGCGGCCAGCCCGACGGTGGTGCGCGACGTGGCCGATCCCAGCGCCATCTACGTGCTGATGCCGATGCGGGTGTGACAGGGGCGGGGGTGACCGGGGCAGAAAGGACTTTGCCCGGTTCCGAGCAGGTGGCGGCCCGGCTTGCCGTCCGTCGCCTGATGTTAACCGACTTCCGCTGCTACCGGAGCCTTCGGCTGGAGACGGATCCGCGCCCGGTGGTGCTGACGGGGCCCAACGGCGCCGGCAAAACCAATTTGCTGGAGGCGCTGTCGTTCCTTACTCCCGGTCGGGGCATGCGCCGCGCGACGCTCGCCGACATCTCCCGCCGGGATGCCGGCAGCCCCAGCGGAGCGGTGGAAACGCCAAGTTCGGTACCGTGGGCGGTGGCGGCAGCGCTGGACGGACCTTCGGGCCGGGTGGAAATCGGAACCGGACGGGAGCAAGGGTCGGAGCGCCGCACGGTGCGCATCGACGGTCAGCCGGCCAAGGCTCAGGAATTGGCCGAGATCGCCTCGGCGCTGTGGCTGACCCCGGCCATGGACCGGCTGTTCATCGAGGGAGCCTCGGGCCGCCGCCGCTTCCTTGACCGTTTGGTGTTGGGCCAGGATAGCGGTCACGCCCGGCGCTCGGCCGCCTACGAGCACGCCATGCGGGAGCGCACGCGGCTCCTCAAGGCCGGACGGGCGGATCGGTCGTGGCTGACGGCCTTGGAAGACGCCATGGCCATCAACGGCGTGGCGGTGGCCGAGGCGCGGCGGCGGGCGGTTGCACGGTTGGACGAGGCGTGCCGGCAGGGCCTGGGGCCGTTCCCCGCAGCCCGGCTGTCGCTGACCGGCGAGGTCGAGGGCTGGCTGGCCGAGATGGCCGCTGCCGAGGCCGAGGCTAAGCCTGCCCCCGAGCCAAGACCCGCTCCGGAACCCAAACCTGTCGTGGAG
>JAEZFE010000119.1 GCA_023437865.1 Pseudomonadota bacterium
CCCCACACCTGGTTGCGGGCGTTGCGCTCGGGCGGCTGCCAGTTGGCCGGCACCTTGACCGACAGGCCATAGAACTCACGCCCGCTTGCGGCGTTCACCGCCGCCGGTCGTCCGCTGGCGTCCTGCATGTGCGACACCTCGGCCCGCTCGCCGCTCCAGCCGCCCACCTTGTCGCCGGGGCGCACCACGAAGCGCGCCACCCGTCCGGTGGAACTGGTGGGATCGGGCTCAATGGTCACGGCGCCGGGTCCCATGGTGTGGAGATAGCGCCAAGTGGCCGGCCCGCCCAGCGCGACCGGGCGCGACCAATCGCCGACGAAGATGTTCTCGGCCCCGGCAGGGGTGGCAGAAATGATCAGGGCGGCAGCGGTCAGGGCACGGATCATGGCTTCCCTCTCTTGATGAGGCATGCCAGTCGCGCGGCCAAACGCGAACGGCAGTCGAGCAGATTGAAAATCACCGCGCCGGTGGCGAACGCGGCAATTCCGAGGATCACGGCGGCCATCAGCAACAGCGGGCCGTGCGCATGCATCAAAGGCCAGATGGCAGCCGCCATGATTGCGGTGGCCCCAGTGGCTTTGCCCATCTCGGCCAGCGGATAGGGAATATGGAAGGCACGGCGCACCATGACTACCGACAGGCCCAGCGCCAGCACGTGGGCCGCTGTCATGGCCATGGCCGAGCCCAGCCCGCCTAATGACGGGATCAGCGCCACATTCAGTGCCACGTTGACGGCAGCCGGTGCGGCGTAGGACCACACTTGCAAGCCGGTGCGGTTGCCCAACTGAAAGCCAAAATCGATGTAGTTGGAGCGGAAGGCCTGGATGGCCGACCCCACCGCAATCCACGGCAGCATGGCGGTGACATGCAATTCGTATTCATGGGACAGACAAAGCTCGGCAATGGGGCCGGCCAACATCGAAAACCCCACGGTTGCGGGAAGCAGCAGCCCGGTCAACAGGATGGCGTTGCGCTTCATCTGGTCACGCAAGGTCGCCGTCTCGCCACGTTCCACCAGCCGCACGGCCGCTGAGTAGGTTGCCGTACCGACGCCGTTCGCCAGCACGCTGATGGTGTTGGCGGCCAGGGTCGCGGCCGCGGTGAAGTATCCCACCTCCACCGTGCTGCTCAGGCCCTCCAGCAGCAGGCGGTTGACGTTGGTCAGAACTGAGTACAGGGCCATGGTCGCCATCATGGGCATGCCATATTTGAACAACTGGCGTGCCAGGGCGGGATCGAACGAGCTGAACCGGACCGGCGCCCGCCAGAACATCAGGCCCGAAACCAACATGGCGGCGAAGCCACCTGCCAGCACCAGAAGCGGTGACTGGAACGCCCATGCCAGGCCCAGTCCGGCGGCGAGAAGCCCGGCGTTGCGCGCCAAGTTCATCCAGAAATAGCGCATGCTTTTGAAATCGCCGACAGCGGTGCGTCCGGCCATTTCGAAATAGGCGTAGGCCCATGCGCCCGCGGTACACACCATCAGCAGGACGGCGCGCTCCGCGGACATGGTGGCTGCGATAATCGCCATCAGCAGCAGCGAGGCGCCGCAAAGCCCGAAGAAAACTGCGGCGACCGTGGGCGTGAAGCTGGCTTCGCCACCGTGCTTGGGCTTGAACCGGAGGTATGACAACCCCAGCCAGTCGAAGCCGACAGTGCCGATCACCATGGCGACCGCCATACCGTAGCCGTACACACCGTAATCGGCGGGCGACAGCAGCCAGGACAGGCCTATGCCGGTGGCGAAAGCCAATCCGCTTGGAAACAGCTTGCTAAGGATATAGATGAAACTGTCCTTGAATGGCATCTGCTTCACTCGGAAATCTCATCCGAGAGTTATGATGAAATCAATTGATGTCTTCAATTAGACGCCTGTCTGAAAAATATTGGAGCGTTTGGGGTAAATTATGCTGTTTGTCACAATTGGTTGGTCGATGTGTATAGGATATGTCTGCGGGTTCTCATGCTGATCGTGTGTTTTTAATCATTCATTGAAATGGTATGGTCCGACCAATGCCGTCCGGGATCGGGGCGGAGGGCATTTCCGTTGGCTTGGGATCCCAAGGGAAGGCGCTGCTGATGGCTGTACTGTCAACGGCCGAGGATGGCCGCAGGCCACTGAAGGCCCTGCTGGTGACCGAACGCCACTTCATGAAGTCCTATGATGGGTCTGCCGCCATTTACCGGGCATGGCTCAACTATCTCACGGGCTGTGGCTATGACGTCTCGGTGCTCTCGTTCAACCAAGCGCGGGTGCGCTGGGACCGTGGCTCTGAAGAGGAACTGCGCCGCCAGGTAAAGGACTTGCTGATTGTCGATGTGTGCCCCAACAAGGCAGCCGCCGTGCTCAGGCAACTTGCCTCGGCGGCTTGGCGCGTGGTGGCTGGGTTGCGCTATTTGCCCACCGCGGTGGAGGGCCTGTTCCGCAGTGACCAGCGCAGCCAGATCGCCAAGTTCCTCGACGCCCATGACTTCGACGTCGTTATCGTCAACAAGGTGGTCAGCACTGGGCTGATGGGCAGTGCCAACCTGGCTCGCATCAATGGTCTGCGCCTCATTGATGTGCACGACAACAACCCGTTGCGATCGCGGTTGACGCGGATCGCGATGTTGCGGCTGCTGCACAGGGTCCCGCGCGAGGTTGCGCGCATGACCCGCATCCAGGAAGTGGGTGAGTTGCTGAATTGGGCCAGCATGAAGCGCATGATGCGGGAGGAAATCCGCATGCTGTCGGGTTACGACCAGGTACTGTTCAGCTCGGCCGAGGAAGCGGAAGCCTTCCGCAGCGCCGGTTTGCCCCCCGATCGTATCCGTATCACCCCGTGGCCATTCGAGAATATGGTCAAGGACGCCGCTCCGCAGGACGGCTCGGAATCAGCGCGCCCCTATCACGTTGGCATGGTCGGGTCCGCCGGATTGTTCAACCTGGAAGGCGCCGTATTCCTGGTCGATCAGGTACTGCCGTACCTGCGTGAACGTGTCCCCGGTCTGCGAGTGCTGATTGCCGGAAGCGTGTGCAAACAGGTGCGTCCTCTGCTGGCTGGCGATCCATCGGTGACCCTAGTGCCCTGGGTGGACCGCCTGGAGGACTTTTACCGTCAGGTGGAGGTGGTGGTTGTTCCGCTGCTGTCCGGGACCGGCGTCAGCATCAAATCGCTGGAGGCCGGCTGGGTGGGATCGGCTATTGTATCAACCCCCATGGGCGTTCGCGGGCTTGATCTCGCGGAAGGCCGCGACGTGCTTGTCGCCGCCGGCCACGGAGCTTTCGCCGATGCGGTGGTGCGGCTGCTTGACGATCCAGAATTGCGCCAGACCCTGCGCACCAACGTCGCGCGGGCCATTCGTGCCCGCCATTCCGCCGCCAGCTTCGCCGGCGCAATGGCCTCCATCTTCAGCGTTTTGTAAAATGAAGGCCGTGCCCTAAGGGC
>JAEZFE010000149.1 GCA_023437865.1 Pseudomonadota bacterium
GCGCTGGGGTCCTTGACCACGCTGATCGTCGGCTCCTTGGCCTTGGGCTCGGCGTACAGCGTTTGGGCGGAAACGGAGCCGGCGGCGAAGCCGGTCAGAATGGCAACGAGTGCAGCACCCTTAAGAAGGCTGGTCTTCATGATTCATAGCCCTTACGGCGGTTGACCATAGAAGTTATGGTAACTCCACTTCTGGGTAGGATATTTGACGACCGTCAAGCGTGGAGATTTCTAGAATTATACTGAAACTCAACTTAGGTGTAAACCATAGGCGCATTATGGGTATTGCCTCCTCCCACCTTCGTTGAATCCTATCCCGCCTGTGGTAGAGAAGACGGATGCGCATCCTGCACACTTCCGACTGGCACCTTGGCCAGGAATTCCACGGCTTCGCGCGCGAGCACGAGCACGCCGCCTTTCTTTCCTGGCTGACCAGCAGGCTGGAGGAGCACGCGGTGGACGCGCTGGTGGTGGCGGGCGATATCTACGACAGCCAGAATCCGCCCATCTCGGCCCAGGCCCAGCTCTATCGCTTCATCGGCGATCTGCGCCGCCGTCTGCCGGCGCTCGACGTGGTGCTGATCGGCGGCAACCATGATTCGGCGGGCCGCCTCGAAGCTCCGGGGCCGTTGCTGGCTGAATTCGGCGTGCGCGTCATTGGCAGCCTGCCGCGCGCCAGTGACGGCGCCATCGACCTCGACCGCTTGCTGGTGCCGCTGACTGACGCCTCGGGTCAGGTGCGTGCCCTGTGCGCCGCCGTGCCGTTCCTGCGCCTGCCTGATTTGCCGCCGGCCCCCGAGGGCGAGGAGGCACTGGTCTGGGGTGTCGGCGAAATCTACCGCGAAGCCATTGCCGCCGCTGCCGCGCGGCTGCAACCCGGCCAGGCGCTGATCGCCACCGGCCATTGCTACATGATTGGTGGCGAATTGTCGGAATTGTCCGAGCGCCGCATCCTCGGCGGCAACCAGCATGCGCTGCCGGTCGAACTGTTCGGCCCCGACGTGGCCTATGGCGCGCTCGGCCATCTGCACAAGGCGCAGATGGTGGGCGGGCGGCCCAATGTGCGCTATTGCGGCTCGCCCTTGCCGCTGTCGGTGGCCGAGCGCGATTACCGCCATCAGGTGCTGCTGGTGGAACTGGACGGCGCCGACGCCACGGTGACGCCGCTGGAGGTGCCGCGCCCGGTGCCGGTGCTGCGGGTGCCGTCGCGCGGCGTCGCCGGGCCCGACGCGGTGCTGGCGGCTTTGCGCGCTCTCGATGCTCCCGCCGACGTACCGCGCCCGTGGCAGCCCTATCTCGACGTGGTGGTTCGGGTGGACAGCCCGGCCCCTGGCCTGCGCCGCGAGGTGGAGGAGGCCTTGGCCGGCAAGGGCGTGCGGCTGGCTCGGCTCAAGGTCGAAAGCAGCGGCGTCGAGGCGGCGGAGGCAGCGGTGCTCCCCGATCTGGAGGACCTGCACCCCAAGCAGGTGTTTGCCCAGGTGTGGAGCCGTGCCCATGGCGGCGAGCCGGGGGCGCAATATCTGGCGGCGTTCCGGGAATTGCTGGAAGGCCTCCATTCCGCCGAGGCCGCGCAATGAGGATTCTGGCCCTGCGCGTGCGCAACCTTGCCAGCCTGGCCGGCGAGGTGGCCATCGATTTCGAGGCCCAGCCTTTGGCCCATGCCGGCCTGTTTGCCATCACCGGCCCCACCGGCGCCGGCAAGAGCACCCTGCTCGACGCCTTGTGTCTGGCGCTCTACGACCGCCTGCCACGCCTGGCTTCGGCCCCCAGGGGCGAAATCGGGCGGGCCGGTGAGGGGATTGCCGGCGACGATGTGCGCTCGGTGTTGCGCCATGGTGCCGCCGAAGGTTCGGCTGAGGTGGATTTCCTCGGCCGTGACGGGGCACGGTACCGCGCCCGCTGGGACGTGCGCCGCGCGCGCGGCAAGGCGACTGGCCGGCTGCAGGCCCAAACCTTGTCGCTGACCGCGTTGGACACCGGCGCCCAATTGGGCGGCGGCAAGCGCGAGACGCTGGATGCCATCCGCGACAAGACCGGCCTCGATTACGACCAGTTCCGCCGCTCGGTGCTGCTCGCGCAGAACGAATTCGACGCCTTCCTTAAGGCCCGCCCCGGCGAGCGCGCCGAATTGCTGGAGCTGATGACCGGCACTGGCATTTATGGCGAGCTGTCGGTGGCCGCGCACGAGCGCTGCAAGACCGAACGTGCCCGCCTGGACGCGCTCGAGGACGAGCTGGCGCGCGTCAATGTGCTGGCCGACGATGCCCGCGCGGCCCTTGAAGCCGAGGCGGCCGGTGCTGCCGGGGACGTGCAGCGCCTCGCCGGGGAGGTTGGCGCTTTGGCGGCCCAGGCGGAATGGTATCGCCGGGAAGTTGACCTGACGGGGCGCATCGCCGAGGCCGAGCAAGCACGCGCTGCCGCCGGCCAGGCGCTGGACGCCGCCGCACCCGAGTTCCGGCAATTGGAGGAGGTCCGGCGCGCCTTGGTTCTGCGCCCGGTGGTGGCCGAAGCCGACCGCCTGACTGCCGAGCACACCCGCGCCGAGGCGGAGTTAAACGGCGCGCGATCGGAACTGGAGCGCAGCGTCGGGGCGCTGGAAGCCGCCCGATCCACCCGCGATGCCGACCGCCGGGCCGAGGAGCAGGCCGAAGCCGCCTTCCGAACCGCCGGCCCTGATCTGGACCGCGCCGCCGAATTGGACGCCCGCATCGCCGACGGTGCCACGCGCGTCGGGCGGTGTGCGCAGCAACTCGCGGCCACCCGCGCCCAGGCCGCCCAGGCCGAGCAGAACGTCCAGGCCCTCGAAGCGGATTATGCCAAGGCTCAGCAAAAAGCCGCGGAGATCGACGCGTGGCTGGACCGTCAGCAGGCGCGCAAGCCCCTGGCCGAGCAATTGGACCGCTGGCTTGATGCCATCGACGGCCACGCCCGCGCCGCCGCCGAAGCCGCCGCTGCCGAACGTCATGCCGCAGGGTTCTCGGAAAGCGCCTTGGCCGAGGCCGAAAGCCGGATCGCCGAGATGGCGGCCCGTCTCGAAGGCGCTGATAGTGACGCGCTGGAGGCTCGCCGTGATGGGTTGAACCGGCTCGACGACAATCTGGCGCGTGCCGAGGCGGAAGCCCTCGCCGCTCAGGCGCTTCATCTGCGGCACGGCGAATTGACGCAGCGGCGCAGCAACGCCATTGCCCGCCTGGACGAGGCCGAATCCGTGCTGACCGCTTCGGAGGCGGCACAGCCCGTGCTCGATGCGGCCCGGGCCGAGGCGCGGCGCGCCCTCGACCTCGCCGAAGTGGCGGAAGGCGAGCAGGCGGCACTGCTGCGCGAACGGCTGGTGGCCGACGAGCCGTGCCCAGTCTGCGGGTCACGCGATCATCCCGTCGCCAATGTCTCCGTGGCGCTCACCGCCCTGCTGGAGGCTCACCGGCGCCGGGTTTGCGAGCTCGATGCCCAGGTCGATGATCTGGCCGCCCGGTCTCAGCGCGCCATGGCCGACCGGACTTCGGCCACCGACATGCTGGCCCATTGCGATGCCGACCTTGCAGCCCTGGGGGCTGAGCTTCAAGGGGTGGCGGCGCGGCGGCAGCAGGCGCAGGCCGCCGCCACGGACTTGGCCGCCGCGCTGGGTGTGGAGGCCAGCCGCGACATCTGCGCGCGGGAACGTGCGGTGTTGGTGGCGCGGCTCAAGGACCTCCGCGACAGCCGCGCCTTGCTCGACCAATTGGTGCGCCGCCGCGACCAGTTACGCGATGCGGCGCGCGCCGCAGCCGATGCTGACAGGGCCCGCGAGCCCATGGCCCGGCTGGGGGATTTGCTCGACGCGCCGCTGGCGTTGGTGCCCAATTGGCGTGACGCCGCTCCCGTCGATCTGGCCGCTACCTGCCGCCGCCTGGCCGAGGAATGGCGGCGCGGCATCGACAGCCAGGAATCCGCGCGGGCCTCGGTGCGGAC
>JAEZFE010000162.1 GCA_023437865.1 Pseudomonadota bacterium
ATGCTGATCCGCGCCTACCGCGTGCGTGGCCATCTGGAAGCCGATCTGGACCCGCTTGGCCTGAACAAGCCCGAGCCGCATCCCGAACTCGACTATCGCACCTACGGCTACACCGAGGCCGACCTCGACCGCCCGATCATCATCGACCATGTGTTGGGTCTGGAGACCGCGACGCTGCGCCAGATCGTCCAACTGGTGCGCGACACCTATTGCGGCAAGATCGGCGTCGAGTTCATGCACATTCAGGATCCCGACCAGAAGGCGTGGATCCAGAAGCGCATCGAGTCGGTCCGCAACCACACCGACTTCACGCCGAAGGGCAAGAAGGCCATCCTCGAGCGCCTGACCGAGGCCGAGGGTTTCGAGCGCTTCCTGCAGCTGAAGTACACCGGCACCAAGCGCTTCGGCCTTGAAGGCGGCGAATCGGTGATCCCGGCGCTGGAGCAGATCGTCAAGCGTGGTGGCCAGCTGGGTGTCGAGGAAGTCGTCATCGGCATGGCCCACCGCGGCCGCCTCAACGTGCTCGCCAATTTCATGAAGAAGCCCTACAAGGCGATCTTCTCCGAGTTTCAGGGCAATCCGGCCAACCCGTCGGACGTCCAGGGTTCGGGCGACGTGAAGTACCACCTCGGTACCTCGTCCGACCGCGATTTCGACGGCAACATCGTCCACCTGACGCTGCAAGCCAACCCGTCGCACCTGGAAGTCGTCAACCCGGTGGTGGTCGGCCGCGTCCGCGCCAAGCAGGTGCAGAAGAACGACGAGACCCGTCAGAAGGTCGTCGGCATCCTGCTGCATGGTGACGCCGCTTTCGCCGGCCAGGGCGTGGTGCCCGAGACCATGCTGCTGTCGCAGCTCCAGGGCTACACCACCGGCGGCACCATCCACGTCATCATCAACAACCAGATCGGCTTCACCACCCTGCCGCAGTACTCCCGTTCGGGCCCGTACTCGTCGGACGTGGCCAAGGGCTTCCAGGCCCCGGTGTTCCACGTCAACGGCGACGATCCGGAAGCGGTGGTGCACGTGGCCCGCATCGCCACCGAATTCCGGCAGGAATTCGGCGCCGACGTGGTGCTGGACATGATCTGCTATCGCCGCCACGGCCATAACGAATCGGACGAGCCGGCATTCACCCAGCCGCTCATGTACCGCAAGATCGCGGCGCACCCGACCACCCGCACCGTCTATGCCCGCCAGCTGGTGGCCGAAGGCGCCCTGACCGAGGACGAGGCCAACGGCATCGTCACCGGCTTCCAGGAGCACCTGGAGAAGGAGTTCGAGGCGGCCAAGAGCTTCAAGCCCAACAAGGCCGATTACCTTGAGGGCAAGTGGCTGGGTCTGGAACAGCTGGCCGATGAGGAAGAGTTCCGCGAGGAGCTCACCGGCGTCGCCGCCGACACGCTGAAGGAACTGGGCCACAAGCTCGGCGAGGTTCCGGCCGACTTCAACGTCAACCGCAAGATCGCCCGTCAGCTCCAGGCCAAGAAGGAGATGATGGACACCGGTGCGGGCATCGATTGGGCGACGGCGGAAGCGCTGGCGTTCGGCACCCTGCTGACCGAGGGCCATCCGGTCCGCCTGTCCGGCCAGGATGCCGGTCGCGGCACCTTCTCGCAGCGCCACTGCCGCCTGACCGATCAGGAGAACGAGAACCGCGTCGAGCTGCTCAACCACCTCCGCCCGGGCAACCAGGCGCATTTCGAGGTGATCGACAGCCCGCTGTCGGAAGAGGCGGTGCTGGGCTTCGAATACGGCTACTCGCTGACCGAGCCCAACGGCCTGACCATCTGGGAAGGCCAGTTCGGCGACTTGGCCAATGGTGCGCAGGTCATCATCGACCAGTTCATCAACTCGGGCGAATCCAAGTGGCTGCGCATGTCCGGCCTGGTGATGCTGCTGCCCCACGGCTATGAAGGCCAGGGCCCCGAGCACTCCTCGGCCCGTTGGGAGCGTTACCTGCAGCTCTCCGCCGAAGACAATTGGTCGGTGTGCAACATCACCACCCCGGCCAACTACTTCCATGCGCTGCGCCGCCAGATCCACCGCAACTTCCGCAAGCCCTTGGTGATCATGTCGCCCAAGAGCCTGCTGCGTCACAAGCTCTGCGTCAGCAAGCTGGATGACATGGGCGTCGGCACCCGCTTCCGCCGCGTGCTGCCCGAGGTGGACAATCTGGTGGCGGACGCCAAGGTCAAGCGCGTCATCCTGTGCTCGGGCAAGGTCTATTACGACCTATACGAGGAGCGCCAGAAGCGCGGCATCAACGACGTGGCGATCATTCGCGTCGAGCAGCTCTATCCCTGGCCGAAGGACACCATCAAGCACCAGCTCGCGCGTTATCCCAACGCCGATCTGCTGTGGGTCCAGGAAGAGCCCGCCAACATGGGGCCGTGGACCTTCGTCGATCGCCGCATCGAGTACATCTGCGAAGAGCTCGAGATCAAGGCCAAGCGCGCCGTCTATTGTGGCCGCCGCGCCGCCGCCTCGCCGGCGACCGGTCTGTACAAGACCCACAATGCCGAGCAGGCGTGGATCGTCGACATGGCCCTGGCGGGCGATGCGGTCAACCTGCCGCAGCCGTTCCACCGGGCTACCAAGCTCAGCCGACTGACCGCCTAGGATACAAACAAGGGAACGCCATAAAATGACGACCAAGATCACGGTGCCCACCCTGGGCGAATCCATTACCGAAGCCACCGTTGCCAAGTGGCTGAAGAACGTCGGCGGCGGGCAGCGTCCGACAAACCCGGCGGTTTTGCAACCCACTGTCGGCAGCCTGAGGGAGGAGCTCGCGATGTTGTCCCACGCCCCGCTCAATCGCATGCAGGTGGAGGCCATCATGGGCCGGCTTGACGATCTGAAGCTGGCCGAGATCATCCAGACTGGCGCCTCGGAGCCCGAATTGCTGGAGGCCAAGCGCTGGGTTTCCGGCTACAAGCGCACCGTCCCCGAGGATTTGCCGCTGCGGCCCAGCGTCGTGGACCGCCTGTGTGACATCATCCGCATGGACGAACCCGACTGGTATGCGGGCGAGCCCAGCTAGGCGGCGGTGAACGCCATCAATTCCTGGCCGCCCTGCCAAATCATGGTCAGCGCCACGTACAGGATGATGGCGAGACCCGCATAGGCGATCCAGCGGAAGCGGTTGAGCATCTTGGCGACTAGATTGGCGGCCAGGCCCATCAGGGCCACCGACAGCGCCAGTCCCAGGACCATCACCCATTCGTGGTCGCGCGAGGCGCCGGCCACCGCCAGCACGTTGTCGAGCGACATGGACACGTCGGCGACGATGATCTGGGTCACTGCCTGGCGGAAATTCTTGTCCGGTGCGCCGCCTTCCTCATGACCGGGCAGCGCCTCCTCTTCCGGCGTCTCGTGGCGCAGCTCGCGCCACAGCTTCCACGCCACCCACAGCAGCAGCACGCCGCCGGCGAACAGCAGGCCGACGATCTTGAGCAGTTGCACCGTGAAGACGGCGAAGACAATGCGCAACACAGCCGCCGCCGCGATGCCGATGACGATGGCGCGCTTGCGCAGCACGGCGGGCAGGCCAGCGGCGGCCATGCCGACGACGATGGCGTTATCGCCGGCCAGCGCCACGTCGATGGCGACGACCTGAGCGAGGGCGGAGGCGGCGTTGAGGAATTCGGACATGGGCTGGGTATAGCCTAGCCGTAGAGGTACAGGCAAGCCGCCACAGCCGCGCAGAGGCCGGCCAGATCGGCGATCAGCCCGGCGGCCAAGGCGTGGCGCATGCGGCGGATGCCGACCGCGCCGAAATAGACGGCGATGACGTAGAAGGTGGTCTCGCTGGAGCCGTAAATGGTGCCCAGCAGCACGCCGGTCATGGAATCGGGTCCGATGGCCGGATCGCGCAGGTAGGAGGCCAGCAGCCCGAACGAGCCCGAGCCCGACAAGGTGCGCATGCCGGCCATGGCGAGCGCTTCCGCCGGCACGCCCAAGGGCGCCAGCAGCCGGCCCAGCGGCCCCAGCACCGCGTCCATGGCGCCCGAGGCGCGGAACATGCCGATCGCCACCAGGATGGCAACCAGATAGGGGATGATGCGCACGGCAATGGTGAAGCCCTCGCGCGCGCCCTCGACGAAGACTTCGTAGACGGCCACCCGGCGGGCCAACCCGTAGCCCAGCAGGCCGACGATCAACGTCGGCACGATCCACGGCCCGACTGCCGCCCCCTTGACCACCATCAGCGGAATAAAGGCCAGCAGCATGGCAAGTGCCAACAGGCACGCCCAGAGCGGCGCCGGCGCCATCTGCTGGTCCGCCACCGCTTCGGTATCGGGGATCGACGGCGTGGCATGGCCCTGCAGCATTCGGGCGGCAGCAATGGCGACGATGGTCGAGACCAAGGTGGCGAACAGGG
>JAEZFE010000267.1 GCA_023437865.1 Pseudomonadota bacterium
ACCATCGGCACGCCCGTGCTAATCCCCGACACTGGAGATCATCGATCTGGCGGCGAACCATGCCAACGTCTCGGTGGGATCGCCGTAGCGGTGGCCGTAGACCAGCCCGACCAGCCAATCACCCGCCAGCACCAGCATGATGCAGTAAGGGACCACCAGCACCGCCATGGCCGTGGTGGTGTGAGTCAGTGCGCGGCGCAATCCGGGCATGCCGTCAGCCGCATAGGCGCGGGCGGCGCGCGGCTTGTCGAAATTGTCCACCGCCGTGGCGGCGGTCGATAGCGGCTGGGTGAAATTGCGCATGGCCTGAAACAGTGCCACCGGACCGGGGCCGGCCAGAGCGCCCAGGATCAGCGGTGGTAGATGGCCATAGCCGTTATAGGCCAGGTTCGACGCCACCGACCAGCCGATGAAATGGGCCAGGTTGCGCAGGAAGGGCAGGAATTCCGGTGGGTTGGCGGGCCTCTTAAGCTTGGGTGACAGGATCAGGCACAGGAGTGCTGCGCCGCCATTGGCGAGCATGACACCCGCTGCCGCCAGATCGAGGCGGTGGGTGCTGACCGCCACCGCAACGCTGCCCAGCCATAGCGCCGTGTAGACGCCCGCCGCCGCTACCGCCGAGGCGTAGCGGTCCTGCTGAATTAACCAGCGGCGGCGGAACTCATAGGCAAAGCACGGGATGACGAACAGCGCCGCCATCAGGAAGGCGGTGTCCATCCATCCCGGCGCCGAGAAATGCGGCAGGGCCACGGCCACCGCGCCCAGACCCATGGCCGACAATGCCGTAGTCCAGTGGTTCAGCCGCCGCCAAGCCGGCGATTCGGCCTCCAGCACGCCCGGCTGGGCGGTGTGGATGACGAATGGCACCACCACCGCCGAGCGGTGGATGTTCAGCACGAACAGCATGGACAACCAGGCGAAGGAGAACGTGCCGAAGGTGTTGGAATCGAACCCGCGCGCCAGCAGCAGCAAGGCGGTGAAATTGGCGCCCGAGATCATGCCTTGCTCGACCAGGGACAGGGCACGCACCCGGTCGCTCGCCACGCGGGCGAACGTGCCGGTCAGCCTGCCCCATGGGGATGGCGGCCTCTTCTGCGCCATGCTTCACGCCTCGACGCGGGAGGCAGTCACCGGCGGGGCCGGGGCGGGCACCGGCTCGAACAGGAAACGCACCGCCGTCGCCGCCTTGAAATAGCGGATGGCGAACAGTGCCTTCAGTGCCGCCAGCCGCTGGGCGCGGTCGGTGAGGTCGGGCGAGCGCATGACCTGGAGGCATTTGAGCAGCGGCGGCGAGGCCAGGGCCAGGGTGAACAATGCCCACTTGACCCGAAACCACTCGCCATCGGCCATGTGGTTGCGCTGGTGCCAGACGGTGCGTCCGTTCTTCTTCTTCAGCTCCTCCATGGTGTGGCGCGCCGGATGACGGATCACTACCTCGGCGCCGTGGGCAATTTTGTAGCCCAGGCGGGTGGCGCGCCGACCCCATTCGAAATCCTCGGGCGAGGTGCCGTTGCGGAACGGCCCCACCGCCTCGAAGATCCGGCGTGGCACCATGATGTTGGCGCCGCAGGCGAAGTGCTTGCGCTCCACATAGCGCTTGGTCTCAAAGCCGAATACCCTCTCGAACAGCTCCGCCCCGGTAGGGGCGGCCTCGTTCTTGGCGAACACCCGGATGCGGCCGCCGATGATGTCGACCCCCGAGCCCGGGGTCAGCATGCGCACGCCGTTGAGGACCCAGTCCACATCCGGCTGGCAGTCGGAATCGGTGAAGGCCAGGATCGAGCCGGTGGTCTCGGCAACGCCGCGGTTGCGTGCCGTGCCGCAGCCCCGCTCGGCCTCGGACAGCGCCCGCACGCGCGGAAAGCGGCCCAGCACTTCGGTGAGCGGCTTATCCGAGCCGTTGTCCACCACGGTGACCTGGATGCTGTCCGCCGGATAGCTTTGCGCCATCAGCAGTTCCAGGCACCGGGCCAGGCGCTCGTGATCGTTCAGATGCGGGATGATGACGTCGACGAAGGGCAACTGCATGGTGCCTCCGATTTTTCTTAGAGCGGACCGGCGAACCGGCGGCGTTCGGCGTCTTCCAGATTGAGGGCGGCGTAGGCCGACAGCAGGCGTGGAATCTGGTGCTCCCAGGAAAGCTCACGCTCCATGCGGGCGCGGCCGATGGCGCCAAGCCTGGATCGCAGTTCCGGATCGTCCAGCAGGGTGGCGATCTTGGCGGCCATGTCGCGGGCGTCATTATCCCTGGCGTAAAGTGCCGCGTCGGCGGCCGAACGCCGGCCCTCGGTCAGGTCGAACAGCACCACCGGCTTGGCCATGGCCATGTATTCGAGGATCTTGTTCATGGTGCACGAGTTGTTGAAGTCGTTGGCTGGGTCGGGCGACACGCAGACATCCGCCGCGTTCAGCCAGGGGATTAAGGTGTCGTCATTGGCCCAGCCGGTGAACACCAGGGCATGGGCAATGCCCATTTCCTCGGCGCGGTCCCTGAGCACCGGCAGCATGGGACCGTCACCCATGAGCACGCAGCGCACCGAGCGCTTCTCCTCCACCACCAGCACCCGCATGGCGTCGAGCACGTATTCCACGCCGTCCTGGCTGTTCATAACGCCCACATAGGCGACTAGGTGATCGGCTCCGGCCCGCAGATCCGGGTCGGGCTCGGTGATCTTCAGCCGGCGGGTATCGGGGCCCGAGCGGACCACGAACACCTTGTCGGGATCCATGCCGCCGCGCGAGACGGCGACCTCGCGGAAGCTTTCGTTGGTGGCGATGGACACGTCGGCGGTCTTGAAGGTCAGCCGCTCCAGCGCCAGAAGCAGCCGGTGCGCCAGGCCCTTCTTGCCGAACTTGGCGACATAAAGCTCGGGCGAGAGGTCGTGGTGGTCGAACACGAAGCGCTTGCCCAGGAACAGTTTGAAGAAGCCGCCAACCAGGAACATGGTTTCGGGCGGGTTGCAGGCGTGAATGACGTCGAACCCGCGGGCGAACAGCGCTTTCCACGCCAGCACGAATTCCCAGAACAGCGCCACGGCGTACTCGCGGGCATAGCCCAAGGGGCCTTCGCCCTCGGGCGGCAGGGGGTGGCGCCAGATGTGGATGCCGTCCAGCTCCTCATAACCCCGGGGATAGGCCTTGGTGGCCGGGCAAATGACCGAAACCTCCCAGCCCGCCGCGGTCAGCGCCTTGGCTTCCTGCCAGACGCGGCGGTCGCGCGGGACCGGCAGGTTCTCGACGATCATCAGAACCTTCTTCTCTGCCATCGCGGAACTCTCGCTTTGCCTTGGGGACGGACGAGGAAAAGCGGTGCGTAAGG
>JAEZFE010000277.1 GCA_023437865.1 Pseudomonadota bacterium
GGCCAGCCCCATCTGCGACGCCCGCCTGGCCGACGGCTCGCGCGTCAACGTCATCGCCCCGCCTTTGGCTATCGACGGGCCGACGCTGACCATCCGTAAGTTCAAGAAGGAAAAGCTGACGCTCGAAAAGCTGACCGAGTACGGCTCGATCACGCCCATCGGCGCCCGGCTGCTGCGCATCATCGGTGCGTCGCGCATCAACATCATCATCTCGGGCGGCACCGGTTCGGGCAAGACCACGCTGCTGAACTGCATGACGCGCTATATCGATGCGGGTGAGCGCATCATCACCTGCGAGGATGCCGCCGAGCTCCAGCTTCAGCAGCCCCACGTGGTGCGGCTGGAAACCCGTCCGCCCAACCTGGAGGGCGTGGGCCAGATCACCATGCGCGACCTGGTCAAGAATTGCCTGCGCATGCGTCCCGAACGCATCATCGTCGGCGAGGTGCGCGGCCCCGAGGCGTTCGACCTGCTGCAAGCTATGAATACCGGCCATGACGGTTCCATGGGCACCATCCACGCCAACAACCCGCGCGAGGCCATCTCTCGCGTCGAGAACATGATCGCCATGGGCGGCTACAACTTGCCGTCCAAGACCGTGCGCGAGCAGATCGCCGGGGCGGTGCAGATCATCATCCAGGCCAGCCGCCTGCGCGACGGTTCGCGCAAGATCACCCACGTCACCGAGGTGGTGGGCATGGAGGGCGACGTGGTGATCCTTCAGGATCTGATGGTCTACGAGATCACCGGTGAGGACGCCGCCGGCCGCATCACCGGCCGCCATCGCTTCACCGGCATCCGCCCCGGCTTCTGGGACAAGGCCCGGTATTTCGGGTTCGAGCGCGAGTTGGCCGAGATCCTGGAGCAGGGGGAGCGCTAGGCCATGTTCGGCTTGAACCGCCGCAAACGCCGCTTGGATGCCGTCATCGCACGGGTGGCCGGTGCGCGTGCGGCGCAGGGCGCAAAGGGATCCGAGGCCGACCGCCGCCGCGCTATCCAGGCCAAGCTGAAGGAGGTCGAGGCCAAGCGCTCGGGGCAGAACAAGTTCCGCCTGGCCAACGCCATCGCCCGTGCCGGCCTGCAGACCAAGCCCGTAAATTTCATCCTGGGCTGCGCCGCCGCTGGCGCTGCCGGCCTCGCCCTCGGCAGCTTGCTGTCGCCCCTGATGTCGGTGATGGCGGCGTTGTTGGGCGGTCTGGGCCTGCCGTACTTTGTCCTCGGCTTCCTTGCCAAGCGCCGGCTCAAGAAGTTCACCCGCCTGTTCGCCGACGCCATCGACATCATCGTGCGCGGCGTGCGCTCGGGCCTGCCGCTGGGCGAGTGCGTGAAGATCATCGGTCGCGAGATGCCCGAGCCATTGGGCGACGAGTTCCGCCTAGTCACCGAGGGCATCCGCCTGGGCATGACCGTCGAGGAAAGCCTGAACCGCATGGCCGAACGGGTACCGACCCCCGAGGTACGGTTCTTCGCCATCGTCATCGCCATCCAGCAGCAGACCGGCGGCAATCTGGCCGACACGCTGTCGAAGCTGTCGGAGGTGCTGCGCGCCCGCAAGCGCTTGCGCGACAAAGTGGTCGCGCTGTCGTCGGAAGCGAAGGCGTCGGCGGCCATCATCGGTTCGCTGCCCTTTGCGGTGGGCGGCCTGATCGGCGTCATCGCCCCCGATTATATCGGCCTGCTGTTCACCACCTCCGCCGGCAACACCATCATTGCGGCGGCCCTGGGCATCATGGGCGTCGGCATCCTGGTCATGCGCGGCATGATCAATTTCGAGATGTGACCATGCTCGACGACCTGAACCCGATGACCCTGTTCTCGGTGCTGGTCACCATCGGCGCGCTGGCTGGCGTGGCGGCGGTATCGATGGCGCTGTTGCGGCGTGACCGCCAGGCGGTCCGCCTCAAGGCGGTGGCCGAGCGCCGCCGCCAGTTGGCGGCGCAGAACACCGACACCCTTCGCCCAAAATCGCGGCCGGGGCCCAAGAAAAAGAAGAGTGCCGTGCAGGAAATGCTGGAGAAGCTCAAGCTGCTCCAGGCCGATTCCACCCGCGAGCTCAAGCGCAAACTGATGGCGGCCGGCTGGCGTGACCCCGGCATTCCTGCCAAGTTCGTCGCCGCCACCCTGGGTCTGCCGATCGGCTTCGCGGGTATCGCGGCGCTGTACGTGACCGGGCCGCTGGCCGCCCAGCCGGTGATGGTGAAGGCCGCCATCGCGGCGGGCGCAGCGGCCTTTGGCTTTTTTCTGCCGCGCATCCTGCTGACCAACGCCATCAACAAGCGCCGCACCGCCATCACCAAGGCATTCCCCGATGCCCTCGACCTGATGGTCATCTGCGTCGAGGCCGGCGTCTCGGTCGAAGCGGCCTTCAACCGCGTCACCGAGGAAATGATCGGCAGCGCACCCGAACTGGCCGAGGAGGTGGGGCTGGCCGCCGCCGAGCTGGCCTTCCTGCCCGACCGCCGCCAAGCGTTCGAGAACTTGGCGGACCGGACCGGCATTCCGGCGGTCAAGTCTCTGGCGACTACCTTGCTGCAATCCGAAAAATACGGCACCCCAGTGGCCGTGGGCTTGCGCGTACTGTCGCAGGAAAACCGCGAGGCGCGCATGGCGGCGGTCGAGAAGAAGGCGGCGGCGCTGCCGGCGCAACTGACCGTGCCGATGATCCTGTTCTTTCTGCCGGTGCTGTTCCTGGTCATCGCCGGGCCCGCCGCGATCCGCGTCGCCGGGCTGTAGTCAGCGGGCCTGGGCGGGCAGGGATTTCAGCAGGGTCTGGCGCACCGTGGTCAGGTACACACTCTGGCGTTCGGGGTCGGCGGAGTGGTAGGCGGCGATGGCCGCGCCCCACGAGCGCTTGCCGGCATGCAGCCGCTTGAGGAATTGCACCCCGTATTCAGCATTGGCGGCGGGATCGAAGGCTTGCTCCAGCCGGGCGAAGGCGTCGGGGTGGTGCTTGAGGTTGATCTGCATGCAGCCGACGTCCACTGACGAAATGCCGGCGGCCCGAAGCTTGCGGATGGCGATGACCGCGTCCTCGGTGGAATAGGCCCATGCCGGGCGGCCTGCGATGTTCATCGCCAGTGCGTGGTGGCCTGATTCTACTTTGCCGACCGTCAGTGCCACCGCTTCGGGCACGCCGTGGCGGCGGGCGGCCTCGATGATGGCCGACTGGCAATTGCTTGCTTGGGCGGCGTTGGTGCCGGCCAGCATCAGGCCCAGCGCCAATGCAGCCCGGGCCTTCATGGTGTCGCCTCGGCCCTCTTGGCCGACTTGGCCAGGCGCTGCAATTGGGCAACCCCATCGGTTTTGTCGTCCATACTCTCCTGCGAAAGGATGGTGGCGGCGCGGTCGCCGTCGCCGTTCAGCGCTTCCAGCACCGCCAGGTTGACGCGCACGCGGGCTGGCGCGCCGGGGATCGCGGCGGCGGCCCGCATCACCCCCAGGCCCTCGGGCAGCTTGCCGGCCAGGGCCAGCGACAGCCCCTTGTTGGCCAGCACGATGGACTTGCCCGGCGCCAGCCGCGCGGCCGCGTGATGATGGGCCAGGGCTTCGGCATGGCGGCCGGCGCGGTCCAGCACCACGCCCAGGGTGGTGTGGGGCTCCCACCAATCGGCGCGGGCGGCGGTCAGCGACTACAGTGTGGCCTCGGCCGCCTCGGGCTGGCCGGCGACCAGATTGCACTTCGCCGATTCGAGCAGCGCGTCGGCATCCCCGGCATCTTTGGCCAGCAGCCGGCCCAGATGGGCGGAAGCGGCGCCGCAACTGCCCGACAGCCGCATGGCGCGTACCATCGACAACGTGACGGCGCGCTCGCCCGGCGCGGCCTGGTAGGCCGCCTGCCAATGGCGGGCGGCGGCGGGCCAGTCGCCGCGCAGCTCGGCCTCGGCGGCCATGCTCTTGGGCGGCGGCAGCATGTCGCTGACATTGGCTTGACCGGGTGTGAGCCCGGCGCAACCCGTTACCGCCGCCAGCGGAGCAAGAATAGAAAAAGTCTTAATAATCCGAAGCATTTTTCGTAATTTCAAAAAGTGGCGTCGTCTCTTGCAAGGAGCTATAGTATACGCGAAAGGATTTAAAGCAATCATGATGAAGCCAATCGCTTTCCTGATGGCATTCTTGGCGGCGAGTTCGGCTTACGCGGCCGACATGGTGCTCGCCATCGGCCAGGTGTCGGTGATTCGCCCCGACGGCAAGATCGCCACCGTGGTGGTCGGCAACCCCGAGGTCGCCGATGTGGTGGCCGAGGGCGACAGCACCGTGCTGGTGCTCGCCCGCAAGGTGGGGCAGACCGACGTGCTGGTGCTGGGGCGCGACCGCCAGGTGCTTGACCGCGCCCGGGTGACTGTGGCCGCCACCGCGATCTCCGATAACGTCACCGTGCGCCGGGGCACGGCAAAGGGTGTCAGCGTCGAGAATCTGGCCTGCCGGCCGGGGATGAGCTGCGCCAAGGTTGAGGCAAAATGATCGTCGCCCTGCTGGTCCTTCCGATCGCCATCGGCTTCGCGGCCTTGGCCGCCGAAGGCGGTATGTGGTACGCGGACCAGCATTCCCTGCGCAACATGGCCGATGCCGCTGCGGTGGCGGCGGGTTGGGCGGCGCGCGAGGGAGACGAGTTGGACCTCTTGGCTATCGAGGCGGCGGAAGAACTGGGCTTCGACCCCGATACGGACACCCTTGAGGTCAATGCG
>JAEZFE010000318.1 GCA_023437865.1 Pseudomonadota bacterium
GCCCAATCCTGGTCAGCAGCAGGCTTCGCTGCGACCGGCTTGGGCTTGTGGGCCACCTTGATCACCGGTTTCTTCTGTGTCGGCTTGGCCGCGGGGCGAGCGTCCGCCTTGGGAAGGGCCGAGGCCAGTGCGGCCTGCGCCGTGCCCGTGTCAAAGAAGCCCATCAGTCGGTTGAGTTCCCGCGACTGGTCTTCCAGGGCGTGGGCGGCGGCGGCGGATTCCTCGACCAGAGCGGCGTTCTGCTGGGTCATCTCGTCCATCTGGGTGACGGCGGAGTTGACCTGGTCGATGCCCGACGCCTGCTCGGACGAGGCGGCGGCGATCTCGGCGACGATGTCGGCCACCCGCTTCACGCTGCCGAGGATTTCGTCGAGCGTGCGGCCGGCGCCCTTGACCAGATCAGCGCCGGAGCGCACCTGGGTCGAGCTTTCGGCGATCAGCGTCTTGATCTCCTTCGACGCCTGGGCCGAGCGCTGGGCGAGGTTGCGCACCTCCTGGGCGACCACGGCAAAGCCCTTGCCGGCGTCGCCGGCGCGTGCTGCCTCGACGGCGGCGTTCAGGGCTAGCAGGTTGGTCTGGAAGGCGATCTCGTCGATCATGCCGACGATGTCCTCGATCTTCTGGCTCGAGGCCTCGATGCGGCCCATGGCGCCGACCGCGTCCTGCACCACCTGACCGCCCGAGGCCGCCACCTCGCGGGCGCCTGCGGCCAATTGGTTGGCCTGCTGGGCGTTGGCGGCGTTCTGGCGCACGGTGGCGGCCAGCTCCTCCATGGAGGCGGCGGTTTCCTCCAGCGCGCTGGCCTGCTGCTCGGAGCGCTCCGACAGGTCCTGGCTGCCGGCGGCGACCTCGGACGCGGCGGTGCCGATCTGGTTGGCGGCGGAATTAATGTTGGTGACGATCTCGAACAGCTTGTCGGCGGTCTGGTTGACGTCGCCCTTCAGCTGGCCGAACAGGCCGCCATATTCGTTGGTGATGCGCTGGGTCAGATCGCCGCGCGCCACCGAGGCCAGCACGGCGGCGACATCCTTGAGCGCGATACCGGTCAGGTGAACCAGATTGTTGACACCCTCGCACAGGTTCAGCAGGAAGCCGTCCTTGCCGTTGAGGTCGATGCGGCGTTCCAGGTCGCCATGGCTGGCGGCGCGAGCCACCTCGGCCACTTCGGCGACGATGGCGGCCTCGCGGGCCTTCTGCTCTTCCTCAGCCTTGCGCTGGGCCTCGATACGAGCCCGCTCTTCGGCTTCCATGCGCACCTTATCAATGGCGTTCTGCTTGAACACCTGCACCGCCTGGGCCATCTGCCCGATTTCGTCGGTGCGGTCGAGCGCCGGCACGGTGACCTCGAGCTTGCCGCCAGCCAAGTCGCCCATGGCGTGGGTCATGGCGTTGACCGGCACCAGGATGGAGCGGGCGATCAGGTAGGCGGCGGCCAGGCCCAGAGCAACGGCGATCAGGCTAAGAAAGCCGGTGGTGACCTTTTGTTGGGAAACAGTGCCCAGAGTGCTGTCGCGCAGGGTGACCGACTCACTGAGCTGAGCGTCACGGGTCTGTGCGGACAGCTCCGCGAACCTAGTCGCGCGCGGACCCATTTCCTTCATGATCGTGGCGTCGAGCTCAAAGGCCGCAGCAGTGGTCTCGTCGAACGCCTTCTCATAGCTTGCCATGAGTGTGACGGCTTGTTCGGTCTGGCGGTGCAACGCCGGATCTTTCTCCGCATCGCTCAGCGCCTTCAGGCGCTCGCTGGCCAGGGCCAGCTGCTTGCGCGCATCGTCGGCTTGCTTCGCCTGAGGCGTGATCAGAAAGCGGGCGACGAACAGACGTGCGGACAGCACCTGCTCAGTGGCGCGGCCAGTCAGCAGCAGATGATCGGCGGAGCGGGATGAAATGCTCTCGCGATAGCCCTGGATGGCGGCCAGCGCTTGGTTGCCCACGGGGATCAATTGCTCGTTCAGGAGAACGTTGCGACGCTTGCTGAGGTCGACCGATTTGTCGATTAAAGCGCCATATTCCCCCATCAGGCGGATCATCGCATCAATGTTGACCTTGCGCTCGGTCCCCGCGGCAGCGGCGGCAGCGGCATCAAGTTCGGTCCGCAGCGAGGACTGCAGGGCGCGGATGCGGTCGATGGCGGCGGCGTCATCCTTTTCCGTAAACATCAGCACATTGCGGCGCAAATCGGCCACTTCGCGGTCGATGGTCTGCATGCGCACGGTGTCGGTGCTGACCGCAGCGTAACGGCCCACGTTGCCGCCAACCGTGATGAAGCCGGAGAAGCTGAGCCCTGCCACCAGCACCAGCAGGAGAATGATTCCCAGGAAGCCGCCGTAGATGCGCTTCTTGACCGTAAGCCCTGAGTTCATGCTGATAATCCTTTTTCGCCCGAAGCTGTTCAGGCCGCCGCGTCAGCGGCAATTTCGCCAATGGCATCGAAGTCGAATACGCGGTCGAGGTCGAGCAGGGCGACCATGCGGCCTTCGACGGTCACAAGACCGGTCAGGAACCCTGTGGTCGCGCTGTGGTCGAGCTGCGGCACTGGCTGAATGTCGTCGGTGGAAACAGTGATGATGTCGGCCACCGCATCCACCAGCACGCCAGCCACGCGCGTTCCGACAGCCACCACGATAATGACGTGCCGCGCCGATGCCTCGGTCTCGGCTGCGCCGAAGCGGGCTCTCAGGTCGAGAATGGGCACAATGGCGCCCCGCAGGTTGATCACGCCACGGTTGAACGTCGCGGTATTGGGCAGCTCGGTGGTGGCGGTCCAGCCCTTGATTTCGCGGATCGCCATGATGTCCACCCCGTACTCCTCGTCGCCGATGGTGAACGAGATGAACTGTCTGGTGGAAGTGTCCGACATTCTTCCTCTACGCCTGTTCCATACGGCCACTGCGCCGTCTGGGGACAATACCGCATTGGAAAAGCGCGGAGAAGGGTCAAGCAGCCCTTATGGGGTATTTGGGGGATGTCGAAAACGCACGCATGTGCGAGGAAAAAGTTAATGAATTTGAACCGAGGCCGGGCGTTCAAGAGTTTCACGCAAAATTTCCCGCAGGGCGGGGGGCTGTACTGGCTTATGCAGGATAGACAATCCGCTCGCTTCCGCCTCACGGAGGCGCTCTGGTGCGGTATCGCCAGTGATAATGATACTCGGAATAGGCGCGGCGTAATGATCGCGGATATGGGCCACCGCTTCCGTGCCGGTATGCCCCTCCCGCAGCCGGTAGTCGGCAACGATCACCGAAGGCGGGGTCTGCATGGCGGCTAGTTGCTCCATGGCCTCGGCCTCCGACGTTGCGGCCAACACTTGATAACCCCAGCTTTGCAAAACCAGCGACAACCCCTTGAGGACGATGGGTTCGTCGTCGATCAACACCACGACGCGGCCGCCATCAACGGGCTTGGTGCGGCGGCGGGTGCGGACGGCCTTGTTGGCCTGGGCGTGAGGCAATTGCGGCACCTCGACGGCAAACATGGAACCGCGCCCGGGGGATGAGCGAACCTGTATGTCGTGGCCGAGCAAGCGGGCCAGGCGGTCAACAATAGCCAGACCCAACCCAAGACCCTGGCTGCGGTCGCGCTCGGGATTGCCAAGTTGGGTGAACTCCTCGAAAATCTCATGCGTGCGTTCCGCTGGGATGCCGATGCCGGTATCCCAGACTTGAATGGAAAGCCGCCCGCCCCGGCGGCGGCAACCAAGCAGAATGTGCCCGCGGTTAGTATAGCGCACTGCGTTTGACACCAAATTCTGGACGATACGCGCCAGCAGGGCCGGATCACTGCGAATTACTGCCGAGCAAGGGACGATTTTCAGCGTCAGCCCCTTGTCCTTGGCTAGCGGGCCGAAATCAGCGGCCACCCGTTCAAGTACAGCCGTAGCACTGAAGTCAGTCTCTTTGGGCGCAACAAGACCTGCGTCCAGCTTGGACACGTCCAGGAGGGAGTCCAAGAGAATGTTGAGCCCCTCCAGCGAACTTTGTAAATCGTCCAATACCGGCTTGGCCGAGTGGCCCCGCAGTTTGTGCGACAGAACCGAGGTAAAGAAAAACAGCGCTTGTACGGGCTGGCGCAAATCATGGCTGGCTGCGGCCAGAAATTTGGTTTTGGCTGTGTTGGCGCGCTCGGCTTCAATCCGTGCCGCCTCGGCCGCCTCCCGTGTTCGTTCGGCCAATTCCTTTGCGCGGTATAAATCCTCGTCGTGTCGCTTGTTCTCGCTCATATCGCGTGAAACACTGGCAAAGCCAGTAAGCTCACCGTCCGCGCCCCGCAAGGCGGTGATTACGACATTGCCCCAGAATTGAGAGCCGTCGCTGCGCATGCGGGCGCCGTCCTCCTCCTGTCGGCCATCACGGCGGGCGAGATCCAATGCCTTTTGGGGATCGCCGCGTTGAATGGCGTCCGGCGGATAGAACAGTGACAAGGGTTGCCCTTCTGCTTCTTCGGCGGTCCAACCGTAGATGCGCTGGGCACCGGCGTTCCAACTGACCACGTTACCATCTGGCGACAGCATGGTGATCGCGTAGTCCCTAACGCCGTCAACCAGGGCGCGAAAGCGCTCATCCGCCGCCCGCAGGCGCTCTTCAACGGCTTTGCGGTCACTGATGTCGCGCACGATACCGGCGAAAATGCGTCCGCCACCAACCACGCCTTCGCCCACCGCCAGGTCCATGGGGAATACGGACCCATCTTTGCGCCGGCCTTGAACCTCTCGGCCCAAGCCAATGATGCGGGCTTGGCCGGTCTGAAGGTAGTTGCGAAGATAACCGTCGTGCTCGCTGTGATAGGGCTCGGGCATGAGCATGCTGACATTGCGTCCAACCATCTCGACGGCCCGGTAACCGAAGGTGCGCTCGCCGGCTGGATTGACGGAACGAATGATGCCGGCCTCGTCTATGGTGATAATGCCGTCCACTGCCGCGTCCAGAATGGCGCGGGTGCGAGCTTCCGACTCGCGCAGGCGGCTTTCGGTGCGCTTACGGCCGCTGATGTCGCGGATGGTGCCTGCGAAAACGCGGCGGCCCCCAATGCGAGCCTCGCCGACAGCGAGATCCATGGGAAACACCCGTCCATCCTTGCGCAATCCTTGAACTTCGCGGCCGATGCCGATGATCTTGGCTCGGCCACTCCAAAGATAGTTACGCAGGTAGGAATCGTGCTGGGTGCGGTCGGGTTCGGGCATCAGCATGCTGACGTTGCGCCCCATCAACTCCTCCGCACGGTAGCCGAAAATGTTCTCCGCCGACTTGTTGACGCTTTCGATACGACCCTGCTCATCTATGGTGATGATGCCGTCCACCGCTGCGTTCAGTATCGCATCGGTGCGGGCTTCCATATGCATCAACCGCACTTCGGTGCCAACGTCCCGCCGCCGGCCAAGCGAATAGCCGATGGCCGCACCAGCCACGGCGCAGGCAAACGCAAGCATCACCAGGACGAACCCGTCGGCCATGGCGCGGCACTCCTTCGAGTGTGACAGTGCCTTTTGACGTGGGGGGCAGGGGCGGGCGCAAAAACCGGATGTACGCAGAATGCGCGGGCGTTCTCCCGAAGGGGATACCACCGGAAAGCAAAAGGCCGGACCTTTCGGCCCGGCCTCTCATTGGCTCCGGAGGAGGGATTCGAACCCCCGACCAGCCGGTTAACAGCCGGCTGCTCTACCGCTGAGCTACTCCGGA
>JAEZFE010000321.1 GCA_023437865.1 Pseudomonadota bacterium
CAACGCCATGGTTCAGGGTCTGGTGGCGGCAGCCGATCGCATCGGCGAAGTGGTCAAGCTGATCAACGACATCGCGTCGCAAACCAACTTGCTGGCGTTGAACGCCACCATCGAGGCCGCGCGGGCAGGCGAGGCCGGCAAGGGCTTCGCGGTAGTGGCCGGTGAAGTCAAGGGGCTGGCCAACCAGACCGCCAAGGCGACCGAGGAAATCGGCGCCCAGATTGCTGCCGTGCAGGAGGAAACCCGCAAGACGGTGGATGCGATCCAGGGCATCGCCCGGGTGATCGACAAGGTGCGCAACATCTCCTCTGGCATTGCTTCGGCGGTGGAGGAGCAGGGTGCGGCCACCCAGGAGATCGCCCGCAATGTCGAGCAGGCGGCCCAGGGTACCCAGGAGGTGTCGAGCACGATCCGCGGCATCAACGAAAGCGCCGCCGCCGCCGCCGCCGGGGCTGAACAGGTGCTGGCCTCGGCGGGCGATCTCGCCTCCAACTCGGAGAAGCTGCGCAGCGAGGTCAACCACTTCCTGGCGGAAGTGCGTTCGGCCTAAGCGAGCGTTTGGTTCGAAGAAGGCCCCTTCCGCGCCCGCGGGAGGGGTCTTTTCGTATCTAGGCCTGCCGCGTGCTCTCGAACCAGTCGGCGATGGCGGCCTTCATCTCGGCCTCGCTGGGCTGGCGGACCTGGGTCGAGACCGACCAACTGATGCCGAACGGGTCGTCCAGCCTGCCATAGCGCGCCCCCCAGAACATTTCGGCCACCGGCATCGTGATGGTCGCGCCGGCATCGCGGGCCTGCGCCTGGGCGGCGTCGGCGTCGGGAACCTCAAGATGCAGGCTGATGCGTCCGGCGGCCTGGGTGCTGCTCTGGCAAAAGGCGTCGCCGGCGCAGAAATCGTCGGCCAGGTAGATACGGGTGCCATGGATGTCGATTTCGGCGTGCACGGTACGCTTGCCATCGGGCGAAGTCAGGCGCGCCGTCTCGGTGGCGCCAAAGGCTTTGCGGTAGAATGCGATGGCGGCCACCGTGTCGGTGACCATCAGGTACGGCACCAGAGACCATTCGGCCATGGGGTCCTCCCGCCTGTTTCCGCAGCGGCAAGTGGGGTGCGGGGCAGGGGGCGACAAGGCCCCCGCCATCCGGCCTTTCGGGATGGCGGGGAAGGGACGAATGGGCTCAAGGCGGCGGCAGGCGCGGCCTGGGCGCGTCTAGCGCTGGGATTCCTGCGAGCCGGAGCCCAGGCCTTTGAAGACGTCGGCCATGCTGGTGTACTGGTCGTCGGGCATCTTGTTCAGCGCCTCGATGACCTCGTTGGAGGCGTTCTTGCCGCGGGCGTATTCCACGATCTTGTTGCGATCGGCGGGGAAATCGATGCCGGCGAGGGTTTGGGCCGCGTCGTGCGGCGTGGACTGACGGGCGAGGGGCATTTCCTACTCCTGTGCAGGATTGGCGTTACCCTTCCCAACACAAGTGCGCCCGCGCGGGTTCGAAAGAAATCTCACGCGCGGGCCGGTTCTCCCAACCGCGTGCGTGCCCGCCCCGCCGGAAGGGGCTACTCCTGTTGGAGGACCACGCCGTACCAGCCCAATCCGTCATAGGTCTCGTAGCCCGGCGTCAGCGCATAGCCGATCAGATTGCCGAAATTGTCCCTGTAGAAGCCGCGTTCGCCGCCCCGCGTGTCGAGCGGGAAATGACCGTCCAGCTCGCAGCCCGCCGAATCGGCGATGATGCGGTGGTTGCGGTCGATGATAAGGCAGCGGCTCTTGGCCTTTTCCTCGGGGGCAAGGCGCACGCCCTCGACGATGGCTCGGCCCTGGGCCTGCCAATCGAAAAAGATGCCCAGCACGCCGATGGGGGCGCCGTCATTGTCGCCGCCGGCCCGGATGGCGGTGGCATAGGTGGCCACGACGGCGTTGTCGAGCGGGCGCGAGCGCGAGATATCGGCCACCGCGAATTCGCCGCCATCAGCGGTCGCCATGGCGTCCTTGAACCATTGCTCGCCCGAGACGTCCAGTCCGGCGACGGCGGAATACCGGCCCGGCCGGCCACTGGCGATCACGCGGCCTTGGGCGTCGGCGATCCACAGGTCGAGATAGACGGTGTAGGAGGCGAGGATCACGCCCAGTCGCTTGGAGGCATGGCGGGCGCGCTCGGGATCGCCGCCTGCGGCGGCGCACTCGACCACCGCCGGGTCGGTGGCCCACCAGCGCACGTCGCACGAGCGTTCATAGAGGTTACGATCGGCGATCTCGACGGCGTTGTGGGCCAGATCGCCCAGGCGCTCGCCGCGTACGCGCTCGACCTCGGCGGCCAGTGAGCGGCCGAAATCCGACAGGGTGTCGAGCTTGCCCTTGAGTTCGCCGCGCAGCGAATCGGTGACCTGGGAAATCTCGGCCGAGATTGCTTTGACCTCTTCGGCCACCACCGCGAAGCCCCGCCCCATCTGGCCCACCCGCTGCGCCTCGATGGAGGCGTTCAGCGCCAGCATGCGCGACCGCCGGGTGATCCCGTGAATGCGGTCGATCTTCTGGTCGGTTTCAGCCGCAACCGTGCTCGTGATCTCCAGCAGATGGGCGACGGATGCCATGGGCGACCTCCTCAGGCGAATTACCTCTTGGGAGTTCCACTTATGCCCCGGCTTCTCGCATTTTAACCATTGCTCAAGGCGCATGGCTGCACACCAAACAGGCATGCCATAAGAATATACGATTTGGCTAAAAAACGGGCAGCGCGGTGTCGGCTGGCTGCGAAAGGGGGGGGCTCTTGGCGTGGCCCGCCGGTTCGCGGAAGGTGCGGGGGACAGGGGGGTATCCGGGAAGCGGTAGATCAAAACGCCAAGAGCGCCGCGATGTTGCCACCGCGGCGCTCTAGCGCAATTGACTTTGGTCAGTCCCTTGTCGCCCTTTGGCGATTTAACTCGCCAAAGGGGGTAGAGGAGGCTTGCCAAGGGCCGCCGACAATCGCGGGCGGCTGTTCGCCTTAGAAGCCTTCGCGCTCGAGGCGCTTGCGCTCCAGCTTGCGGGCGCGGCGCACGGCCTCCGCCTTTTCGCGGGCGCGGCGCTCCGAGGGCTTCTCGTAATTGCGGCGCAGCTTCATCTCGCGGAAAACGCCCTCGCGCTGCATCTTCTTCTTGAGCGCCTTCAGGGCCTGGTCGACGTTGTTGTCACGAACGAGAACTTGCACGTTGCGTCACAGCTCCTCTACGCTGAATAGTACCCCGTCGCACGACACGGATGTCGTCCGGGAAGGCCGCTCTGATAGCATAGGCTGGCGTGCTTGTGAAGAGGAACCGAAGGGGCATATGGCGATTTTTAAAATAGCCCGCATGGGGCACCCCGTCCTGGCCCGTCCCGCGCAGCCGGTCGAGGATGCGCGATCACCGGAAATCCGCCGCCTGATCGCCGATATGATCGACAACATGGAGGACGCCAGCGGGGCCGGTCTGGCTGCGCCGCAGGTCCATGTGCCGCTGCGGCTGGTGATCTTCCACGCACCGCCGCTGCGCACCGAGGGCGAGGCGGTGCCGCTGACCGTGCTGATCAACCCGGTGATCGAGCCGCTGGACGACGAGATGCGTGTCGCCTATGAAGGCTGCCTGTCGTTGCCCGGCCTGACCGGGGCGGTACCGCGTTGGAACCGCATCCGCTACAGAGGTGTGGGACGCGACCGCCGCCCGCAGCGG
>JAEZFE010000375.1 GCA_023437865.1 Pseudomonadota bacterium
AACCAGGTGTGGGGCCTATTCTTCCAGCTGCACGGCCCCGACGATTTGCACGCCTCGCCCTCGGTGGGACTGGACGCCGGAGCTGATTTCCACCTGACGCTCCATGGTGGCGCGCTGATCAATAACCGCCGTGGCGGCATCGAATATCCCCGGCACTACCGCTTCACCGACGGTTCTCTGAACCGTGGCCGTTGGGTGCAGTTCCTGATGGAGATCAAATGGTCCGCCGATGACGACGGCTGGGTGCTGGTGTGGCGTCGGGACCAGGGCGCCCGCGACTTCGTCAAGGTGGCCGAGGTTCGTGACGTGGCGACGCTGCAATATGGGACCGATCAGCCGATCAAGGACCATTACTGGAAGGCCGGCTTCTACCGTTCCGAAGGCCGCCTTTTGACCCACGAGCTGTGGCTGGGCCCGGTCGTGCGCGGCACCGACCGCAACGAAGTGGCCAAGGCCGCCTTTGGCCGGCCATGATGCACCGCCGCGACTTCCTGAAGACGGGAGCGGCCCTTGCCGCCACCCTGCCCCTGGGCGCCAGCGCCGACGACGCCGGCCTGCACACCATCGCCCGCGCCGGCGGCCGCGTGTTCGGTTCCTGCTCGGCCGGACTGCTCGAGCGGCGCGAGGATGGTCCGCGCCCGTCAGCTGACGCGGATTACCAGCGCCTGTTCCTGCGCCATTGTGGCGTCATCACCACCGAGCTGGAATTCAAGATGTTGCGTCTGCGGCCCGCTCGGGACCGCTGGGACTGGCGGGCAGCCGATCTGCTCACGGCATTTGCTCGCGACCATAACCTGACGCTGCGCGGCCACGCCCTGGTGTGGCATGAATCCACTCCCGCCTGGTGGCTGGCCGAGGTGCCGGCGGACAGGGCGGAAGCGGAACTGTCCGAGCACATCACCACTGTCTGCAGCCATGCCGGCGAGTTGGTGGAGACCTGGGATGTGGTCAACGAGCCGCTGGACGGCGGCACTTTCCGCCGCACGCCTATGCTGGCGCAGCTTGGGCCGCGCTATATAGACATCGCGTTCCGCAGCGCCGCCCAGGCGGCCCCGAAGGCCAGGCTGTGCCTGAACGAGTACGGCCTGGAATACGACACCGGCGAGGATCAGGCCAAACGCGACGCCCTGCTGCGCCTGCTGGCGCAAATGCAGGACAGCGGCGTGCCGGTGCACATGGTCGGCATCCAGGCGCATCTACACCCGCGCAAGCGTTTCGACGCCGAGGCTTTTGCGAGCTTCCTCGCCCGCCTGCGTGCCATGGGCCTGACGGTGATGATCACTGAATTGGATTGCTACGACCGCCGCCTGCCGGCCAATCCCTACACGCGTGACCGATGGGTGGCACGGACCATGCGCGATTACCTGGACGTGGCCCTGGCCGAACCGGCGGTCGAGGGCGTGGTGTGCTGGGGACTGGCGGATCGGTATTCATGGCTTAGTACCGCGCCAGGCGCGCGGCGCTGGGACGGCTTGCGCTCGCGCGGCACGTTGTTCGGCGACGATCTGCGGCCCAAGGCGGCGTTCAACGCGGTCAAGGCCGCCCTGACCCGGGCGGCGCCCAGAGCCTAAACCCGCCGGATGGCCTGCACCATGTCGCGCAATAGGGATGTGACGTGGGATTCCTTGGTGGCGATCACACGATGAACCAGATCGCCGCCGAACCCGGCAACAAAACCCGCCGCCTCGGGGCGGGCGAAGCCGTCGAAATCGAATACAAGCCCCTGTTGCTTGGCCTGCTGCATGGCCGTCCACACCAGCAAGGCCACCGCGCCTGAATTGGCCGCCGCCGGGCTGCGTGTGGTGAGGAAATAGTGCATCACCCCGTGCGCCCACACCGGCATGATCGCGGCCAGCAATTGCTTGTCGGGCCCACGCGCCGCCAAAAGGCACAATGCGCCACGCTCCATCCCGGCGTCGTACAGCCGGATCTTGACCTTGTTGCGGTGGCGATCTGATTGCCCGGTGCGCCGCACCTCGTGATTGGCCTCCAAATTCTCGTTGTAGAAGGCGCAGAACTCTTCGATATCAAGCGAGCGATCAACGCTCAGCGTGCGCGCCGCTTTGCGGATCGCCTGGCGGGTGACGTCGCGCATGCTCCGCCATACCACATCAAGGCTCCGCTCTTTGGGAATTTGGAACGTATAGGCCAGTTTGGCCTGAAAGCCGTTGACCACGAAAGACAAGCCGTTGCCGAAGCCGGGCGTGCATATCTGGAAGAAGTGGTGGTGGGGCGGCAGCTTGCCGACCAGCTCCTGCATCAGGGTGTCCTCCTGATGCATCCTGGGGCCAGCCATCTCCTCGGTCAGCACGAATTGCGGGCCCAGTGTGCGGGTCAACGGCGGCATGCCGATGGCTTTGATCCCCATCTGCTTGCGATAAACATAGGGCATCCGGGCCACCACTTGGCCTTCGTGGGTGACCACCGCTTCGTCCCACCCATGGGGGCAGACGGCGTTTAGCCACCATGGCTCATGAAAGATCGAGTATGGGATCATGGATTGACGATTTCCGCCTGGATGGGGGCAGCGGGATCAACCTGCGGATGAAACAGCCCTTGCACCATGGCGGCGGCGATGACATTCCACAGCGTCATGGTGTAGGCCGCGACAAGCACATTGCGCTTACGCAGCAGCAGCAGTAGCAGGGGAAGCACTGCCAACGCCAAAGCGGCTAGCAGAACCTCGCCGTCCCCGGTAGCGGCACCGGCCAGCGCGGCGGCTAGCAAGGAAATCCACCACGCCACCACCGCGAAAAACAGCACGGATGTCCTGACCGCCATCATGAAATGGGGCTTGCCATAGGCCGCGCGCAGCAGTTCACCGTAACCGTGGAAGTAGCGGCTACGCCATCGGCGGCCGAGCAGCGTCCAGGACGAAATCGTGTGACCGTAGTGGGTGACAGCCACCACTCCGATCCGCATCATTGTCCAGCCGCGCGACCCCAGGCGGACACCCAGTTCAAATTCCTCACGCGAGTGCAGGTTGCGGTTGGTGAAATAGCCGACGTCGCGGAGGGCTTCCATGCGGTACACACCGCCGCTATTGAGGCACGGGACCCGGCCCAGCTTGTAGGATGCATCCACACGGCTGGCGCGCTGCTGGAACTCGATGGTGTAGCTCTTCTCCTCGAGAAGCCCCCCCACTCCGGCCAGGCGCGGATCCTGCTCCAGCATGGCAACGCTTTCTTCCAGGAAGCCGGGGACCAGTTCCATGTCGCCGTCCAGCATCAACAGGTACTTTCCCTGGGCGAACTGAAACCCCAGCTGGCCGCCTGCACCGCACGAGCGTTCGGCGCTGTTGACGAAGCGCACCACCGTGGCCCCCAAGCCGGCAGCCACTTCGGCGGTGCGATCCATCGAGCAGGAATCGGCAACGATGATCTCGGTCCGCCATGCCTGGGTTGCCGCCTGCACCGAACGGATACAGGCGGCAATGTTCTTTTCCTCGTTGAAGGCTTTGATGACCACGCTCAGCAGGGGCAGGTTGTTGCCATCCTCGCCATGCATTGCCGGACCTCTTTTCGGTCAAAGGAGTTTATAGATGGGCGCCGGTATGTAGTGGCGGCGCTTGTTCATGACGATGCCGCGCACGACGCCGTCGGCGTTTTCAACCTCCTCGCGGGCGCGGACGACCACGGGAATGCGGGTTTTCTCGGCCTCGACCACCATGATCACGCCATCCGAATAGCCCGACAGGGCGGTGGTGTCGGGAGCGGTCATGATGGGCGGGCAATCCACGATGGTCAGCCGGAACGTCTCCTTCAGGCGGGCATAGGTCTGACGCAGGAATCCCGGCTCGCTTACCGAAGCGGCCTCGCTCCCGTTCAGCGGCAATGCCGCCACGTGGAAATTGCTTTCGCCTGACTGGACGTGCATTACCTCCAAGGAAGACGACGGGACGCGTACGCAGCGCCCCACATCGGGCAGCGGCGGCAGACCGAAATAACTGGCCTGTCCCGCGCCGGCGGGATTGCCGTCGAGCAACAACGTGCTGCACCACGGCGCCTGGCCGGCAATGAAGGCAAGCTCGCGGGCGACCGTGGACACTCCCTCGCCCGGCATGGCCGAGGAAATGTGCAGTACCAGCGAAGCGTCTTCGGCCAAGTGGGAGCGGATGGCAGCGAATGCCGGGGCCACTGCGCGGCGCAGGAAAAAGTGCTGTCCGGGTGAGACGCGGGCAGCATGCACGATGCTGACC
>JAEZFE010000435.1 GCA_023437865.1 Pseudomonadota bacterium
GGCCAGCACGGTGGTGAGCGTGATGCCCTGGCGCTTGAGCAGGCCCAGCGCGCGGATCAGATGGTCCTGGCCCTTGTCGGGGCGCAGCATGCCGACGCAGACGATGGCGGTCTCTTCCGCGTTAATGCCGATTTCGGCACGCAAGCGGGCGCGGGTCGCCACCGGGTCGGGCAGGTCGAAGAAGCGCTCGTCGGCCCAGCCGCCGATGGAGCACGACCGCTTGGCATCGATGATGCCGTCGCGCACCAGATCCTGGCGGGTGCATTCGGCCACCGTGATGACGTGATCGGCCATGCGCCACTGCCAGCGCCGGGTGGCCGATGGCTTGAGGTACTGGTTGACGTGGCGTGAGCGCACCTGGGCGCACAGATCCAGGCAGAAGAGGCCGGCCTTGGCGTCGCGAGTGACATGGGCGTCCATGACCTCGACGCCGTGCTCACGGATGAAGCGGCGTAGCGCAGGCACGGCCCGTAGTGGCGGGTCGAAGCACATGGGTACCACCGGCAGGCCCAGCGCCTTGGCGCGCTGGTAGGGCTCGCCGTCCTCAGGGGCGGCCAGCCACACCTGATGGCCGTTTCTGACCAGCCAGCGCACCTGCTCCAGCGTGCGATGCTCCATGCCGCCCCAATTGCGGCCGGGGATAGTGTGCAGGATGTGCATGCTCGTCAGACCAGGATGAAGCGCGACCACAAGGGCTGCGAGGGTGTGGGAACGAGGGGGACGGAGCGATATCCGGCCTGCGCCAATTCCTCCGCCAGCTTGTGGGCCAGGGCGATGGTGACCCCCGCTTTGAACCGTGCGCCGGGGCGGTCGTTGATGGGCTGGTCGTGCATCAGGATGACCGAACTGGGCAGGCGCGGGTCGGCCAGCAGGCGGGCGACCTCCTTGGCGCATTCGGTGCCAATGTCGGATTCGGCGCCGCAACGTGGAGAGATCAGGTGGTCCTCGGTAGACAGCAGCCAGTGGGCGAACTGGCCGCCGGGCATCCAGCCCCTCAGCGCGCGGTGGACGCGGGCATTGCGGTATCCGCCGTTCTTGGGCAGGCGGATGATGTACGGGTTCGGGGTGGGGCGAAAGCGCGCCAGCAGCGCCTCGCACCTGGCCATGTCGCCCACCAGCCGCGCGGTGGGTTCCTTGTCCAGCCGAATGTGCTCCCAGGCATGGGCGTATACGGCGTGACCGCGCCGGACAATGTCTTCCACCAGCTCGGGATGCGCCTCGGCGCGGAACCCCGACAGGAAGAAGGTGGCCTTGTGGCCGAAGCGGTCGAAGGCTTCCAGCATGGCGGGGGTTGCGTCCGGGGTGGGGCCGTCATCCACCGTCAGCGCCACCTGTTTATCGGCACCGGCAGGCAGCGTGCGCAGCACGGGCATCCAGGCGCCAAGGGACCAGGAGATCCTCATGGTGTTGTCCCGTTCACCAGGCCGGCGCGGTCGCCGCGGCCTGCGGCCGTGATCTCCAGGGCTTGCAACATTTCCGTCGCTTGGTTCTCTCGCGAATGCGCGGGGGCGGCGGCGTGGCTGGCCTGGGCGAGGCCGGCCATCAGGGCAGGGTTGTCCTTCAGCCGCGTCACGGCATCGGCCAGCTCCGACGGTTGACCGGCCGGCACCCACAGGCCGGCGCCGTCCTGCTCGACAATCTCCTGTGCCTCACCGCGCGGTGACACTAGCACCAGCGGTTTCCCCATGCCCATGGCCTCGAAAATCTTGGACGGGATCACCTCGGCGAAAACCGGCGAGTCCTTCAGATGGACCAAGGCGGCGTCGCATACGCTCCACACCTTGGGCATCAGGGCTTTGGCTTGCGGGCCGATCATGATGATGTTGTCCAGATGGCGGCGCTTCACCTCTTCCAGCAGCATCCCACGTTCGGCACCGTCGCCCACCAGAAGAAACGCGATATCGGTGCGGGAGCGCAGAATTTCTGCCGCCTCCACCACATTCATCAAATTGTGGGCCATGCCGTGGGTTCCGACATAGCCGACGACAAACCGGCCCTCCAGGCCCCAGGCCGCGGCCAGTTCGGTGTCGCGGGGGCGGGGCTGATAGCGGCTCAGGTCCACGCCGTTGCGCACCACCGCAATCTTGTCCTTGGGGATGCCCCGGCTGATCAGGTTGCGCTTGAAAGCCTGGGTCAGCGCCACCACGGAGGCCGAGCGCCGGTAAAGGAACAGCTCGAGCTGCTCCATCAGCGCCAGGCCGAAGTTCTTCTTCATGGCGCCGACGCCGATGATGGAGGCTGGCCAGATGTCGCCCAACTCGAAGACGAATGGCCTGCGCCGGACCAGGCCCAACAACCAGCCGGCTACCGCCGCGAAGAATTGCGGCGAGGTGGCGACGACCACGTCGGGGCGCGGCTGGAACAGGCCGGCAACGAAGGCCGTGAGCATAAAGCTGAGGAAGTCCACCATGCGCAGCAAGGTGCCCCTGTTCGCCGCAATGAAGGTTTTCACCCTCACAATTTGGAGCCCGTCCATCTCCTCGACGGCATACCATTTGTTCTGGTAGCCGGCGTGCAGTTGCCCCTGGGGGAAGTTGGGCCAAGAGGTGATGATCGTGACCTGGTGCCCCCACTTGGCCCAGAACACCGCGCGCTCGTAGACGCGGGTCGCCGAAGCATTGGTTTCTGGCGGGAAGTTGTCGGAGAGGAACAGGATATTCATTGGAACGCTCGAAGCCTGGGCTCGGGAATCGGGGTGTGAGTTGGGAACATGTTCATTGAATGATTGGGCCGAGGCCGATCCGGGGGCGTGAGGCGGGGCCGCATGGTGCCATGCTCCCCCGCCGGGGGCAACCACGCTGGGTGTCGCACACCGTGCCATCCGCCGCTGGGCAAGCTGTCCGGGTTTGGGCTATATAGCGGGCCATGAACGCCAGCCAGATTCCCGCCTCGCCGCTGCGGGTGCTCGTTAACGCCATCCATGCCAAGAGCGGCGGCGGCGTCAGCTACCTGCGCGCGCTGCTGCCCCGGCTGGCTGATGACCCCCGTTTGTGCCTGACGTTGCTGATCCACCGCAGCCAACTGCCGCTGTTTCAACCACTTGATGGTCGCATCACCCTCGAGCTGGTGGACCTGCTCCCTGGGCAGTTGCGGGAGTTGGCGTGGGAGCAGCTGAAACTTCCCGTTCTGGCCCGCCGCCTGGGGGCGGCGGTTATCTTCTCGCCCGCCAATTTCGGCCCGCTCGCCGTGGGCCGGCAGGTAGTGGTACTGCACAATGACGTCAGCGTGGCCAAGTTCGAGCGC
>JAEZFE010000502.1 GCA_023437865.1 Pseudomonadota bacterium
GTGTGGGTCTCGGCATTCAGCCGGATCGAGCCGGTGGCGTTAGAGATCACGATTTCGCCCAGCGCGCCGTCGCCGTCGCGCAACAGCGTGATGGTGTTCTCGCTGCCTTCCGCCGCCGCCTTGCCCGCGCCCGAGGTGCCGCGTACGCCGATGGTCATGACCGGGGTCTTGATGGTCATGGCATCGGGATGGGCCTTGGCGATCTGGCCCGACACGAACGAGAAGGCGCCGCCAAGCGCCGCCACCGCCGAATGCCCGTCCTGCGGATGGGTGGGATCGAACACCATCTCGTCCATGGCCATGCGGCCCTTGGGCCCCAGCGAGAACGACGACTTGTCCAGAAACACCACGCCGACCCGGCCATCGCCGCCAGTTTCGATCAGGTCGCCCTGATAGATCGGCGCGCCCTTGGCGAGCATGCCGGTGGTACCGTCAGAATGGCGTACCGAGACGGCGCCGGTGGCATTGTCCACCGTGCCGATGGGATCGCGCTGAGCCATGACTTCCCCCAAATAGTCATTCGCTTATCGGTTGCTTATCACAGAAGGCGGTTGTGCGCTACTACGGGTGTACCGCTTTGTCCTTGACCCTGTGCGCACGGCACGCTTGACTGCCTGCGGGGAAGGAATGCGCGCAGGGGGAGTGGTCCATGGGTGTGGTCACCGAGATGGCGGGGTCGCATTCGCCAGAGCAGGCCGAGGCGCAACGGGCCCGTGCCGCCGGCGACTTGGACAGCGCGCTGGCCGCATTCGACGCCCTGCTCGCGCGCCAGCCCCGCAACGTCGGCGCCCTGGCCGGACGCGGTGCGGTGCTGCGCGCCAAGGGCCAGCCGCGCGAGGCGCTGATCGCGTTGCTGGAAGCCCTGCGGCAGGCCCCCCACCATCAGGAAGCCCGCCTGGAATTGGCCCTGGCCTTGCGCGAGGCAGGGCGCCACGATGAAGCCCGCACTCTTTACGGCCTGCTGCTGCGCGACCCGGCAGCGCCCGCCCAGGCGTGGCACGGTGCCGCCTTGCTGTTGCTGTCCGAAGGCAAGTCCGCCGCCGCTGAAATCGCCCTGCGCCGCGCCTTAGCGCTGGCCCCTGGGCGCATCGACGCACGCCAGCATCTGGCCGACCTGCTGGCCGGGCGCGGCGATCTGGCCGGCGCGCTGGACCTCTATCACGACAACCTTGCGATCCAGCCCGCCTGCGTCGAGGCCCATGCCGGCCTCGGCCAGGCGCTGATCGGCCTGTGCCGCCTGGGCGAGGCCGAGGACCAGTTGGAACGCGCCCTGGTGATGGATGCCGAAAACCCGGTGGCCCACCTCGCCCGCGCCCGCCTGAACCTACTGGACGGCAACCTGCCCGCCGCGTGGGAGGATCTGGAGTACCGCTGGCCGGCGGCGGGCCGCCCGCGCCCCGACGTGGCCGGCGTCACGTGGAATGGCGGGGACGATCTGGCGGGGCAGACCATCCTGCTGTGGGCCGAGCAGGGCCTGGGCGAAATCATCCACCTGCTGCGCTATGTGCCGCTGGTGGCCGCCAAGGGTGCGACCGTGATCCTGGGATTGCCCGCGACGCTGGCGCCGCTGGCCGAAGGGCTGGAGGGCGTGGCCCGCGTGGTACCGTCGGGCTCGCCACTACCCCCGGGCGTCACCATCCAATACAATTCCTCGCTGGCCGATCTGCCGCGCCTGTTCGGCACCCGGCTCGACAGCATCCCCCCTGCCCCCTACCTGACGGTGCCGCCGGGCCGCCGCCCGCGCATTCAGGCGCCCGCCACCACGCTGCTGAAGGTGGGCTTGGTCTGGGCGGGCCCGCGCGCCGCCTGGAGCGTGTCCTTCCCGCAGTTGGGCCCACTGCTCGCCACCCCGGGCATCGCCGCCTTCGGCCTGCAGATCGGCGCCCGCGCCCAAGACGTCGCCGCGATGAGCCACCCCGCGCTGATCACCGATCTGTCGCCCACCATCTCGGATTACGCCGATCTGGCCGGCCGCATGGCGGAAATGGACGTGGTGGTGACCGTCGACGGCCCCGCCGCCCATCTGGCCGGCGCCCTGGGCCTGCCAGTCTTCGTGCTGCTGTCCCAGGTGCCCGACTGGCGCTGGATGCTGGAGCGCGATGATTCGCCGTGGTACGCCTCGGCCCGGCTGTTCCGCCAAAGCCGCCCGGACAATTGGAACGGCCCGGTCCAGCGCGTCACCGCGGCGCTGCGCGAGCGCATGGCCGACGAGGACAGCCGCCGCCAGGCCATGGACCGCGCCCACAGCGGCGCCAAGGCCGCCGCCCGCGCCATGCTGGCCGCCCATCTGCAGCCGGGCGATCTGGTGGTGGACGTGGGCAGCGGCGACGGTACCTTCGCGCTGGATGCCGCCGGCTGCGAGGACGTGCGCGTGCTCGCCATCGAGGCGCGCGCCGCCGAGGCCGAACTGCTGGCCGATACCATCGCCATCGCCGGTGCCGAGGAGGTGGTGGAAGTCATTAGCGCCGCCTTGTGCGCCGATGCCGGCCCCGTCGTCGTCGCCAAATCGCCGCGTGCCGGCCGCACCGTGTTTCCCATGCCGGCCTGGGTGCAGACCGGCCACGAATCCCTGACGCTGGATTTCGTGCTGGCGGCCCGCCCCGATCTGGCCGGACGCCGGCTGGTGCTGCGCCTGGGCGCCAAGGGCAGCGAGGACGAGGCGCTGGCCGGCCTGTCGGCCGAGCCCGCCATCGTCATCTTCAACCACCGCGCCGGCAGCGCCATCGCCGATTGCCTGATCGATGGCGGCTATGCGCTGTTCCGCTTCCCCGGCGCGGTCGCCGCCGGCCCACTCGTGGCCTTCGGCGGCGAGGACGGCGCGGTGCTGGCG
>JAEZFE010000002.1 GCA_023437865.1 Pseudomonadota bacterium
AAGTCGGCCATCGGCCACCTGCTGGGTGCCGCCGGCGCCGTCGAGGCCATCTTCTCGCTGCTGGCGATCCGCGATCAGGTGGCTCCGCCCACCTTGAACCTGGATGAGCCCGACGAGGGCTGCGACATCGACCTGGTGCCGCTCAAGGCCAAGAAGCGCGAGATCAAGTTCGCCATGTCGAACTCGTTCGGCTTCGGTGGCACCAATGCCTCGCTGATCTTCGCCAAGGCTCCCTGAGCCCTGGCGTCCGGTTGAAGAAGGCCCCCGTGCTCGCGCATGGGGGCCTTCGCCGTTTGAGGGTTCCATGCGCACGCTGACCAAGGCTCTGCTCGCCACCGCCGTCCTGCTGATTGCCGCCGCCACCTTCGCGGTGCTGGATGGTCACCGCCGCTTCACCCGGCCCGGCCCGCTGCCCGTGGCCACCACCATGGTCGTACCGCGCGGCCTGGGGCTGGAGGCCATTGCCCGCCGCCTGGCTGAGGCCCGTGTTGTGCCCGATCCCTATAGCTTCATGGTGGGCGCCAAGCTGGCCAAGGCCAATCTCAAGGCCGGCGAATACGCCTTCCCCGCCCATGTCAGCCCGCGCGAGGCAATGGAGATGATGGGGGCGGGCAAGACCGTCATACATAAGCTGACGGTGGCCGAGGGCTTGACGGCAAAGCAGATCATGGAACTGGTGCGCGAGGCCGACTACCTGACCGGCGACCTCTCCCGTACTCCGCCCGAGGGCTCGCTGCTGCCCAGCACCTGGCATCTCAGCCGCGATGATGCCCGCGACGAGGTGATCGCGCGCATGGAGAAATCCATGCGCCAGACCATGGACCAGCTATGGCCCGAGCGGGCCACTGGCCTGCCGCTGAAAAGCAAGGAGGAGGCGCTGGTGCTCGCCTCCATCGTCGAGCGCGAGACCGGCATCAAGGCCGAACGCCCGCAGGTGGCCGCCGTGTTCATCAACCGGCTGAGGCTGGGGATGCGGCTGCAATCGGACCCCACGGTGATCTATGGCCTGTCCGACGGCATGGGGGTGCTGGAGCGCCCCATCAGCCGCGCCGACCTGGAGACGGCTCACCGCTGGAACACTTACGTAATCGACGGTCTGCCGCCCACGCCCATCGCCAATCCTGGCCGCGCCAGCATCGAGGCGGTGCTGCACCCGGCGGAGACGGATGCGCTGTATTTTGTCGCCGACGGCACCGGTGGTCACGTGTTCGCCAAGTCTTTGGACGAGCACAATCGCAATGTCGCCAACTGGCGCAAGGTGGAAAAGGCGCGGCGCGAGGCGAAGTAGAGGGCAGGTGCCCCATCCCCCGGAGGAGCGGAGGCAAGCGCCTAGGGGTAGCCTTCCATCGCGCGGTCGCCGGCGAAGAAGCAGAAGCCGTTCCGGCCCGCATGCTTGACGCGGTACATGGCGACATCAGCGGCCTTGCACACTTCTTCCATCGAGGCGCCGTCGTCGGGGAAGACGGCGACGCCGATGGAGGCGCCGATCAGGCAGTCGTGGCCTTCATAGGCGATCGGGCGCGACAACGCCTCGATGATCTTGCGGGCCACCAGGGCGGCTTCGTTCGAGCGGGCGATCTCCTCGACCACCACCACGAATTCGTCGCCGCCGACGCGGGCGATGGTGTCGGACGAGCGTACGCACCCGGCCAGCCGGCGCGCGACCTCGCGCAGCACGTGGTCACCGGCCTCGTGGCCCAGGGTGTCGTTGATGGGCTTGAACTTGTCCAGATCCACGTACAGCACCGCCATGCGCCCGCCGTGCCGCTTCACGCGGGCCAGCGCGTGGTTCATGCGGTCGTTCAGCAGGTTGCGGTTGGGCAGGCCGGTCAGGCTGTCATGATGGGCCAGCCGGCGGATGCGGTCCTCGTTCTCCTTGCGCTCGGAGATGTCGCGCAGGATGGCGGTGAACAGCCGGTGGCGGCCATGGCGCAGTTCGGAGACCGAAATCTCCATGGGGAAGGTGCTGCCGTCCTGACGCAGGCCGACTCCTTCCACCAGCCGGCCCATCAGCGACGGGAACAGCCCCGACATATAGGCGTCGAAGAAGTGCTGGTGGCGCTCGCGCAGATCCTGGGGCATCAATTCGCCCAGATCGATGCCGGCCATACGGCCACGGCTAAAGCCGAACATGCGTTCGGCCGCGGGGTTGGCCGATTCGATCCGACCCGAATCGTTGATGGTGATGATGCCTTCCGCCACCGAGGCCAGGATCCCCTGCAGCCGCTCCTCGCGCTCGCGCAGCGCCTCGGCGGATTTGACATATTTCGAGATGTCGCGGGTTTCCAGGTAGAACACGTTTTCGGTGGGCGTGCGGCGTACCCGCAGCTCGGCCTCGAACACGGTGCCGTCGCCACGCGACAGCTTCAGCGGCAGGAAATCCTCTTCGGCCAGCAGGTCCCAGCCGGCTTCCATCAGGAAGCGGTAATCGCCCACCACCCAGTCCTCGAACGGGCAGCCGACCGCATCCTCGGCGGAGGTGAGGCCAAGCATGCGCACGCCGGCATTATTGAGGAAAACGATCTGGTTGCCGCTGATGAGGCAGACAAGCGACGACACGAGCTCGAGAAGCTCCTTGTCGAGTACGACTGTGGCCGAACGTGCTGCCACGGATGCCGTCACTATGCGAAACCCCTCATAACCTTTTGGTTAATCGTCGGTCCAACGCCTGTGAAAGTCAACCATCCTGCGCGCTGCGCACAGAAATGTTCACAGCGTCGCGCAAAGTTGGTCGCGCAATTGCAGCAGTCGCGCGAAAGGCGATGTTTCCTCAGGCAGAGTAAGGTCTCCGGCCCGGCGGACGCCCTCGCGGCCCCAGCGTTCGCGCACCGCCTCTTCCAGCCACAATTGGGCCTGGGCGTGACGCGCGCGGGCCAGCCGGCCCTCCTGGCGCAGATGGGTAGCGTGGGAATCGATGGCGGCGACCAACTGATCGATGCCGTCGCGGCGCACCGACGAGACCAGCAGCACCGGCACCTGCCAGCCCTCGGTTTCGTCGCCGGCGCCACCCAGCGACAGCGCGCCCAGCACGTCGGCCCGCGCCCGCCGGGCCTCCTTTTCCATGTCGGCCTTGGTGACGACCACCACATGGGAAATCTCGGCGATGCCAGCTTTCATGAATTGCAGGCTGTCGCCCGAGCCCGGCTGCACGCAGAACAGCACGGTGTCGGCCACGCCCACCACGTCGGTCTCGCTTTGCCCGACGCCCACGGTCTCGATCAGCACGACGTCGTAAAGGGCGCGCATCAGTACCATGGCCGATACCGTCAGGCCGGCCAGGCCGCCCAGTCGGTCGCGCGCCGCCATGGACCGCACGAACACGCCCTGGTCCTCGGGATCGGTGGACAGCCGGGTGCGGTCGCCGAGCAGCGCGCCGCCGGAGCGGCGGGAGGAAGGATCAACCGCGATGCAGCCGACCGTGCGGCCCTGAGCGCGCCAGCCGGCGATCAGCGCGTTCATCAGGGTGGACTTGCCGACACCGGGCGGGCCGGTCATCCCCACCACCTGGGCGACCGGTTCGGCATAGGCGGCGTCCAGCAATGCCACCGTCTCGGGGGCGTCAGGCGCGCGCTCCAGCAATGCCAGGGCCTTGGCCAGGGCGGCCTTGCCGCCGTTACGGATGTCGTCGAGCTGCATGGTCGGGAT
>JAEZFE010000007.1 GCA_023437865.1 Pseudomonadota bacterium
GGGCTGGACTCTGGCCTGATGGCATAGGCCATCAGTGCAGAGCGAATCAGCCGTTTATCCACAACAAATCGGAAGTAGCGCGGGGATAATGCCTTGCGCCAACTGTTCTGTTCTGGTTAGCCTTCCCCCTTGTACGCAGGGGGTAGGCCGGCCACTGGGATTTGTTCTGGTTGGCCCTTGCAGCGATAGCCCAGCCATGGAGGGCGAAGGCATGTCGATTTCCCTCAGCTATGAGGAAGACCCCGCGGTCAACCCTCTCGATCTGGTCGAGCAGTTCGTGACCGCCAATGATTGGGCGTTCGACCGCCGCTCGGACGAAGAGCTGGCCGTCGAGGTGCCGGGCCGCTGGTGCAATTACTCGCTCTACTTCGCTTGGCGCGAAGACATGGGCGGGCTGCACTTCACTTGCGCCTTCGACATGAAGGTGCCCGACATCAAGCGCAGCCAGATTTTCGAATTGCTGGCGATCATCAACGAGAAGCTGTGGCTCGGCCATTTCGGCCTGTGGGAGGACGAGGGCGTCCCCATGTTCCGTCACACCTCGCTGCTGCGCGGCTCGGCGGGCGTCAGCCCCGAGCAGGTCGAAGATCTGATGGATATCGCGGTCGCTGAATGCGAGCGCTTCTATCCGTCCTTCCAGTTCGTCATCTGGGGTGGAAAGAGCGCCAAGGAAGCGGTTGCGGCGTCGCTGCTGGAGACAGTAGGCGAGGCCTGAGCCGGGGCGAGGATGCGCGCGGCGTATCCCCCGCTGTTGATGTGGCGAAATGGCCGGGCTTGTCCCGGCCATTGTCGTTTTTGACGCATGGGTTATGGTTGCGCTTTCTCATTCTGAAAGGGAAATGCCGTGACCCGAGTGCTGTTGGTCGGCTGTGGCAAGATGGGCTCCGCCATGTTGGCGGGCTGGCTGGAGCGGGGCCTCGATCCCGCCGGCGTGGTGGTGGTCGAGCCTGGTGACGTGGCCCGTGCCGCTTTCGGCCCCAAGGGTGTTTCCGTGGTGGGCGATGCCGCCGCCATCGACCGCGCCTTCACCCCGGACGTGGTGGTGCTGGCGGTCAAGCCGCAGGTCATGGCCGCCGTGGCACCGGCCTACGCCCGCTACAAGGACTCGGTGTTTCTCTCCATCGCCGCCGGCAAGCCGCTGGCCTTCTTCGAGGGCCTGCTGGGCGAGGTCGCCATCGTGCGCGCCATGCCCAACACCCCCGCCGCCGTGCGCGCCGGCATCACCGTCTGCGTGCCCAATGCCAAGGTCGATGCGGCGCGGCGCACCGCCTGCCAGGTGCTGCTGGAGGCGGTGGGCGACGTGGCATGGATCGCCGACGAAGGGCAGATGGATGCGGTGACTGCCGTCTCCGGTTCCGGTCCGGCCTATGTGTTTCTGCTGGCCGAGGTCATGGCCAAGGCGGGGATTGCTGCCGGCCTGCCCCAGGAACTGGCGACCAAGCTGGCGCGCGCCACCGTGTCTGGTGCCGGCGAACTGCTCAAGGCGTCGCCCGAAAGCAGCGAACAGCTGCGCATCAACGTCACCAGCCCCGGCGGCACCACCGCCGCCGCGCTCGCCGTGCTGATGGCCGAGGAGGGCATGCCCGGCCTGATGGAACGCGCCGTCGCGGCGGCCACCAAGCGCGGCAAGGAACTCGCCGGATGAGCCTTTGCGGTCCGAAATCGGACCGCTGGCTCGGCATCGAGACGCTGGATGACCTGGGGGCGGTGAGCGCGATTGACGCCTATCGCTGGGTCAAGGCGGTGTTCCCGAAATGACGCTCGACCTGCTCAGGGCGGCGCTCGCAGTTATGCCTCGCTGACGTCGAAACGGCGGGCCGACCATCGGTGGGATGGGCGCCTAGCGTCCCAGCGGCGTGCCGCCGATACGGCTGCAGATCATCGGGTCCATCATGGCTAGGGCTCCGGTGGAGGTGCGGCAATTGCCTGCCCCTTCGCCAGGGCCCGCCTCCACCGCTAGCGATGGTGCGACGTTGTGGGCGCCCGCCCATACGAGGCCGCACGGCTTGGGTGGGGTGTAAAGCAGAGCTTCGCGGCTGACTAGGATGGAGCGGCCACCGGGGTCCACCAAGTCGAAACTGTCCAGGTTGCCGCCGGGCGGTGGCTCGCTGGCCAGCAGGTGGACCGAGTGCGGCAAAGTGGTCCAGGTGCGGGTGTCTACTTCGGTTTCCATGCTCTTGGCGGCGGCGTAGGCCAGCAGGCCTACCAGTGCCACGGCAGCGCCAAGGGCGGCGGCATTATTGTTCTGACGGTTGTTGTCATGCGATGCGCGCGAGAACGCCATGGTGCCGATGCCGGCCACCATGGCAGCGCGTCCGAACGCCGCCGTGCCTTCTTTGAGCTCCAGCTTCTCGGCCATGATCTTGTCGGCTGGACGGCCACCGCGGGTGACCGCCTGGTAAAAGGTATCCTCGGCCGCGACCATGGGCACGCGGGTGCCCCCCTGCTGCGCGGCGACGGCGTAATTGCCGATGAAGCCCTCGCGCACGCCCAAGCTCTGGCCGCCAGCGCCGGCGGCGAACTTCAGCGGGCCCAGGCCGGTTTCGGCGATCACTAGAACGGTCTGCTCGGGCTTGGGCGGCGCCAGCTTGGGGTTAATGTCCTGCGCCTCGGCGAACAATTCCTTCGCTCGATCGGTGTTGCCCCGGCAGCGGTTCGCCCACGCCTCCAGCCAAACCAGCGAGCCCATGTCGGCACGGTAGCGCTCTTGATCGGCGAAGGTATCCTGTAGGGTGCCACCTTGGAAGGCCGCCTGGGCGTTGTCCCAGTCGCCGCGCGCCAAGTAGAGCAGGCCCCGGTAGTAATAAGCCATGGCCCGCTCGTGGGGCTCGCCCTTGAAATCCTTGGTGCTCTCGGCATGCCACACCGACCGCGCCTTGGCCGCAGCCTCCGACTCGGCGTAGACCGCCTCGATGCCGTCCAGCGAGATGTCGAAGGCGCGCTCGGCGAGGTCGGCATGGCCGGTCATCAAGGCCGCCATGCCACCATGCATGTAGTCGAGGACGCGGTTGCGGGGTTCGCCGGCGCAGATACGCTCCCAATGGGGCTGCAGTTCGGTCGGCGCTTGCGCGACGCAAGCCTGGATGGCTGCCTTTGCCTCGGCGGCAGGCGGGGCGGGATCGGCTTGGAGAGGGGCGGCGCGGCAGAGCAGAGCAACCGCGGCGGCAAAGAGGATGGCAATCTGGCGCATGCGGGGATTGTTTCCCAAAATGCGCTGGGATTAAACTAATGATTGCGCGCCCATATCAAGCCGAACAAAACGGGCGCCGAGTGGGGGTAAAGCATGCAAAAAGTGAAGACGGTTCTCGCCTCGGTCCTGATGGCCTGGGGGCTCAGCGCCTGTGCCCTGACAGTGGACGAGGTTGACCTCGCCTACAAGCCGCAAACCCAGCCGGTTGCCATTGGTGGTGCCGACGCTGTGAAGGTTCAGGTCACCGCCAGCGACGGGCGCGCGTCCAACCGCGACCGCATCAGCGTCAAGAAGAACGGCTATGGTATGGAGATGGCCGCCATCGTCTCCAAACAAGACGTGCCCAATTTGGTCGCCCAGGCTATCGAGCAGGACCTCAAGGCGCGCGGCTTCCGCATCGACAAGGGGCAGGTGTTCGTACTGGTCGACGTCAACAAGTTCTACAACGACTTCAAGACCGGCTTTTTTGCCGGCCAGTCGGTGGGCGAGGTGATGCTGAACGTCCAGATTATGAATGCCGGCGGCAAGCTCTTCTACTCAAAGGCATATCCGGGCGAGCACACCGTCCCCGATGTCATGATGTTCACTGGCACTAACGCCAAGGAAGCGGTGGAAGGCGCGTTGGGCAACGCGCTGGCGCGCATGATGGGCGACCAATATTTCATCCAGTCGGTCATCGAGGCCGCCCGTTCCTCTGCGGCTGGCACGCCGATCTCGTGATTACCGTGGGGGCGGGGCGTGTCCCGCTCCCTACAGATACACCTCGCTGACATCGATGGTGCTGGTCTTGCCGATGTCGTCGAAATGGCTGGCCAGCCAGTCGTCGGCGGCGTTGCGGCCCGAGGTGAACAGCAGGTTCAGGAATTCGGGTTCGGCATTGAACTTGGAGCTGGCGTGCAGACCGCACATCAGCTCCTCGTCCTGGATCATGTGGATGTGGGTTTTGCGCACCCCGGCCAGGCGGTCGATCCAGCCACGGTCGTGAAGGCGGGTGATGAAGGCCAGTGCATGCATCTCGCGCATGACCGAGGAATTGAAGCTGACCTCGTTGATGCGATGCAGGATGGCATCGGCGGTTGTAGGCAGCGCCCGGTTGCCGATCGGGGTGACCTGGACGATGACCACCTCGCTGGATTTGGCGTGGGCCATCAGCGGATAGATGGCGGGGTTGGCGACGAAGCCGCCGTCCCAGTAATGCTCGCCGTCGATCTCGACCGCCGGGAACAGATGCGGCAGGCAGGTCGAAGCCAGAACCACGTCCTCGGTCACCTCCTCGGGGCGGAAAATGCGGACCTTGCCGGTGCGCACGTTGGTGGCCGAGATGTAGAGATCGACCAGTGGATTCTTCTTGAACACCTCGAAATCAATGACCGCGCGCAGGGTGGCGCGTAGCGGGTTGATGTCGAGCGGGTTCAGCTGATAGGGCGAAAACAGCCGCAGGATCGCTTCGCCCCACTGGTAGATCGGCGAGAACTGGATGCCCCAGCCCGGCTGCATCTTGTCGAGTAGCGTCGGCTGTAGCGGGCTGGCGCGCGACAGGTCGGACATGTGCCACCAGAACCGGTTCAGCATCTCTCGCGCGCCGTCGCGCCCGCCGGCGGCCATGCCGCACACCAGCAGCGCGCCGTTGATGGCGCCCGCCGACGTGGCCGAGATGGCCTCGATGGACAGGCGCTCGTCCTCCAGCAGCCGGTCCAGCACCCCCCAGGTGAACGCCCCGTGGCTGCCCCCGCCCTGCAGCGCCAAAGTGATGGTCTTCATCGCCATTCTTCCATTTCGCAACGCAGCAATTGTCCTCCAACTAGGCCAGCCGGCACCGTCAGGGCAATTGCGCGCATGGGAGGGGGGCGCTGGACCATTGGGGGATTGACGAGGCG
>JAEZFE010000041.1 GCA_023437865.1 Pseudomonadota bacterium
CCCGCTCCCAGGCCCACGCCGTCATCGGCGACCGTAATGCGGATGGACCCGGCGTCACGGCAGAGGCCGACCCGCACATGGCCGGCGCGCCCATTGGGAAAGCCGTGCTTCAGGCTGTTGCAAATGGCCTCGTTGACGATCAGAGCCACGGCGGTGGATTGATCGGCCAACAGCTCGACCTCGGCGGCGGCCTCCACGCTGACCGGTATCAGGTCGGAATTCAGCGCCGCGGCAATGCGCCGCAGATGGTCGCCGGCATTCACCGTCGTGAAAGTCTTGGAACGGTAGAAACCCTCCTGCGCCGCCGCCACCACCGCCAGGCGGTTCTCGATGCGCTCGGCGAAATCGTGGCATTCTGGGCTGGCACGTGCCGCCTCCATCTGCACCAGAGAAGCGATGATCTGCAGATGGTTCTTGGTGCGGTGATAGCTTTCGCGCAGCAGGATCTCGCGCTGCTCCAATGCCTCGCGCAGTTCCCGTTCCACTTGGCGCAGGCTGCTGACGTCGCGCCAGGAGTTCATGGCACCGACGATGTTGCCGTCCCAATCGGTGATGGGGGCGGCATTGACCAGGATAGGGATGTCCTCGCCGGCAGCCGTGCGGATCAGAAATTCCTGATCAATCACGGTTTCGCCATTCCGCCCGGCGCGAACCAGCGGCATTTCCTCCGGTTCGGGACGGTTGATGCCGTCGGGCTTGAAGATCTGCCACGCCTCCATATGCGTTCCCGCCCGCTGCTCCATCAGCAGGTCGGCGGGCAACCCAAGCCGGGTCAACGCATAGTCGCTGGCGTGGCGAATTTCCAGATCGGGCCCCCAGGCGATGGTGACACCATCAGGAATAAATTTCAGAAAGGCTGAGAAAATTTCGGTTTGGTCTGCACCAGCCGAGCTGTAGCCACAATCAATACCCGCTTGCTTCTCAGACTTTGTCACGGAGGGTCCAATTCTTAAAAACCACCCCGGCACGGTACAGCACGCACAACACTTGTTACACTAAGCTTGCGTATAGGCCAGTCGCCATCCACGATATATTGTGTAGATGGACGATCTACCTGACGGCTATTTATGGGTCATGCCCTCGGTCGATTAGGCACTGCCCCCCTTGCCCTTTGGGTCGCAAAACTGATCTGTTCACTCGCGTGCCAACGGGTTGGGCTGCCTGGCAAGGTCGCCGCGCGCAACCGTCAGGGCCTTGATCAGGGCGTTGACCCGCATGCCGGGCACCAGGTTCAAATGCGCCTGAGCGTGGGCGGTAATCTGAGCCCAGATGTCGGTACCGTGGCAATCGAGCACGACATCGGTCAGCCAGCCCTCGGCCTGGCGCACTGATTTGACGATGGCCGGCAGCACGTTGCGCATGCTGATGCGGCTGGGCGGATCGATGGAGATGCTGACGTCGCGGGCGTGAATGCGCAGGCGCACCGGCGTGCCCACCGCCAGCTCCACCTTCTCCACCAGCAGGGTGCCGCCCGAGAAGGTCAGTTGCGACATGCCGTAGGTGGAATCATGGCCTGCCACGGTGGCGCGGATCACCGAGCCGGCATCGTAGCGCCCGGTGAGCGGGCGCAACTCGGTGCGGCTCAGCAGGTCCTCGACCTCCCCCACCGCCTTGGCCCGACCCTCGTCCATCAGAACCAGAGTGTCGGCCAGCGCCAGCACCTCGTCCATGGAATGGCTGACATAGAGGATGGGAATGGCGAATTGACGGGCCAGCCGGTTGATATAAGGCAGCAGCTCGGTCTTGCGCTGATTGTCGAGTGCCGCCAGCGGTTCATCCATCAGCAGGATGCGCGGGCTGGCGAGCAGGGCGCGGCCAATGGCGACGCGTTGCCGCTCGCCCCCCGACAGCTTGGCCGGCCGGCGGTCAAGCAAATGGCCGATGCCCAACACCTCCACCACTTCCTCGAGGCCGATGCGGCGCTCGGCGGACGGCAGCAGGCGCATGCCGAAGGTCAGATTGCCCGCCACCGACAAATGGGGAAACAGCCGCGCATCCTGGAACACATAGCCCAGTCGGCGCGCCTCTGGCGCCAGATCGAGGCCCAGCGTGCTGTCGAATAGCACCTTGCCGGCCACTTCGATGCGGCCCTCATCGGGACGCGCCAGGCCGGCCACCATGTTGATGACCGAGCTCTTGCCCGAGCCGGAGCGCCCGAACAGGGCCGTCACCCCGGGGCCGGCGGACAGATCGACCTCGACGCGGAAATCGCCCTGCTGACGGCGGATGGAAAGATCGAGCATCACGCCCCCCGCACCCGCGCGGCGACCCGGCGGGCCAGCCATTCCGAGGCGATCAGCGCGGCAAAGGCCACGATCACCGAGATGATGCACAGCCGCAGCGCCGCCTCGTCACCGCCCGGCACCTGGGTCAGGGCGTACAGCGCGATGGGTAGCGTTCGGGTCTCGCCGGGAATGTTGGAGACGAAGGTGATGGTGGCGCCGAATTCCGACAGCGAGCGGGCAAAGGACAGGATGATGCCGGTCAACACACCGGGCGCCACCAGCGGCAGGGTGACGGTGAAGAACGTCCGCACCGGACCGCAGCCCAGCGTGCGCGCCGCCTGTTCCAAGCCGCGATCCACGCCTTCCAGCGACAGCCGGATGGCCCGCACCATCAGCGGGAACGAGATCACCGCGCTGGCGATGGCCGCGCCCTTCCAGGTAAAGGCCAGCGTAATGCCGAACCACTGGTATAGCAGCGAGCCCACCGGCCCCATGCGCCCCAACATGACCAACAGAAAATAGCCCACGACGACAGGCGGCAGCACCAGCGGCAGATGAATCAGTCCGTCCACCACCGTCTTGCCGGGAAAGTCACCCCGGGCCAGCAGCCAGGCACAGGCCACACCGAACGGCAGCGAGCCCACCACCGCCCAGCCCGACACCAGGAGGCTGAGCCGGAGCGCTTCGATCTCCAGCGGTGTCAGCGTGAACATGAGCCCCCTACCGATGTCCTAACGGATATAACGTCAGATTTACACCGATATACGGACATTCACAACGGTGGGTTCTGGCTACTTCCCACAGCCCTTGCCATCACCGCCGCAGGTGACCTGATCATCCTTGGGCGGGCTGGGCTCGTCGGCCAGCAGGCTAGAAATCTCGGCCAGTTCGGTAGCGATGGCGGCGCGCGCCTTGACCATGACCCGGGCATAGATGTCGATCACTGCGCGGCCCGTGGGCGACAGTTTGGCCCCGCCGCCCTTGGCGCCGCCGAAACTGGCCTCGACCACCGGTTCGGCAAAGGCGCGGTTCATCTCGTCAAGCAGCAGCCAGGCACGCCGGTACGACATCTGCTGGTCCTTGGCGGCGGCGGTGATGGAACCGCAGCGGTCCACCGCCTCAAGCAGGCTGACCTTGCCCGGCCCGAGGGCAGCAAAGGAACACAGCTTGATTCTGAGTTTGAGATCGCGTGCCACCTGGGAACCCTTTGCTAAACCGGGGCGACACTAGCACCTTCACCCGGTTTGCGGTAGCTTGGCCGCCACCATGCTGCCCCTCCCCCGCCACCAGTTCGACAAACGCGAGAGCAGAATGCCGCCGCGCTTTCCGTGGTCTTGGGC
>JAEZFE010000223.1 GCA_023437865.1 Pseudomonadota bacterium
CCGCCAGTCCATCGCCGACATCATCAAAACGCCCGTGGGCACACGCGTCATGCGGCGCGACTACGGCTCGCAGATCATGGCCCTGGTGGACAGCCCGGCCAACGAGCTGGGCGCCATGCGCGTCATCGCCGCCGCTGCCGACGCCATCGCCCGTTGGGAAGACCGGGTGGAGATGAAATCCGCCCGCGTGGTGCCCGCCATGGACGGCAGCGCCGTCATCAGCACCGTCTGCGCCGTCAGGGGCACCAAGCTGACCGTTACCGCCGATTCGCGCATCGGAGGCCGCCGGTGACCGAGGCCGTCGATCTGTCCCAGCTGCCGCCGCCCGAAGTGGTCGAGACCTTGGACTACGAGGTCATCCTGGCCGCCCGCGTGGCCAAGCTGCGCGCCGAGCTGACCGCCGCCAACATCCTGCTGGACTGGGACCCGACCCGCGAAAGCGACACTATCGTCAAACTGCTGCAGGAATCCGCCTATCGCGAGATGATCCTGCGCGGCCGCATCAACGACGCCGCCCGCGCTGTGCTGCTGGCCCATGCCACCGATGGCAATCTGGACAATCTGGCCGCCTTCTACGGCGTTACCCGCCTCGCGGATGAAAAGGACGAACGCCTGCGCAAGCGCGCCCAGATGGCGCTTGAGGGCTTCACCACCGCTGGCCCACGCAAGGCTTACATCTTCCACGCCTTGTCCGCCGACGTGCGGGTCAAGGACGTGGCGGTGACCAAGCCGGCCCCCGGCGACATCATGATCACCATCCTGTCCACCGAAGGCGACGGCACCGCCAGCCCCGAGCTGCTGGCCATCGTCGCCGCCGCGCTGAACGACGAAGAAATCAGGCCGCTGAACGACACCGTTCTGCTGCAATCGGCGACCATCATCCACTACGCCATTTCCGCCTCCCTGCTGCTGTTCAGCGGCCCGGGCGAGGAAGCGGTGCTGGCCGCCGCGCGCAAGGACGCCCGCGCCTATGCCGATGCCTGCCACGCCCTGGGCACCATGGTGGCGCGTTCCGGCCTGGACGCGGCGCTGCACAAGGCCGGCGTCCAGAAGGTCAACCTGTTCAGCCCTGCGGGCGAGATCGCCCCCGATGCCGTCAGCGCCGCCTATTGCTATGGCATCACCGTGGAGAAGGCCAATGGCTGACCTTCTGCCACCCGCCTCCAGCGCGCTGGAACACGCCATCGCCGTGGCCTGCGCCCCCATGGCCGAACTGGATGTGGACATCGCCACCCTGTGGAACCCATGGAAGTGCCCGGCCCCGCTGCTGCCCTGGCTGGCGTGGCAATTGTCGGTGGACACCTGGGACAGCGGCTGGTCGGAACTGGCCAAGCGCGAGGTGATCGCCGCGTCGATCGAGGTTCACCGGCGCAAGGGCAGCGTGGCCTCCGTCAAGCGCGCCATCGAGGCCGCGCTGGGCCAAACACCGACCATCGTCGAGCGCCTGCATCGCCCCACCCGTGACGGGCAATGCCGCCGTAACGGGCACTATTACCGCGGCTGGGAGAAGGCATGGGCGCTGTACCGCGTCGTCCTTCAGCGCCCGGTGAGCAACGCCCAGGCAGCGGCCTGCCTCGCCATCCTCGAGGAAACGGCGCCGGCCCGCTCGCACCTTGCCTCCATGGATTTCAGCACCGTCGCCATCCTGCGCGACGGCGCCGCCCGCCGCGACGGCACGTTTAATCGAGGTGTCATCACATGACCGAACGTTCCCCCGCCACCGGCCCGTTTTTGACCGAGGAAGCGGTTTGGCCTGCCGGTGTCTACCAATGGCAGACCGATGACGTGATTCTGGGCGGGCCGGACGGCATCGACAACTGGCCCATCCAGGCGCTGGCCAACCGCACCGCTTATCTGAAGCAGCAGCTGGAAGCGGGCGCCGGCGCCATCGCCACCCACGAAGCCAGCAACAACCACCCGTTGGCCACCACCGGCGCCAAGGGCATGGTGGTGCTGGCGACCGTGGCGGAAGCGATCGCCGGTGCGCTGAACAACAAGGTGGTGACCCCGGAAGGCCTGAAAGCCGCCGTCCAGGAAGCCGTGACCGCGCTGGTGAATTCCGCCCCCGCCACCATCGACACCCTAGGCGAGATCGCCACCGCGTTGGGCAACGACCCCAACCTGGCCACCACGCTCACCAACCTGATCGCGCTGAAGGCCCCGCTGGCATCGCCGGCCTTCACCGGCATTCCCACCGTGCCCACGGCGGCGCCGGGCACCAACACCCCCCAGGCCGCCAGCACCGCCTTCGTGGCAGCCGCCATTGGCGCAATTGGCCCTCAGGCCGATACGGTGGCCCGTGACCAAGTCGCGCTGACCAATCTGCGACAGGTGCTCAACACCGCGGTCAGCACAGGCGCGCTTGTTCAGGGCAGGCAGTGGGAGTTGTCCACGGACGAGTGGGGCGGCACCAGCACCAACGAAACCTACAATTCTGCCTCCCCGGGCTATTACAACAACCCTGGCTTCACCACCACACTCTCCGATGTCTCTCAATGGACCGGCTCGGCCAGCATTACCTACGCTGGAGACGACCTCACCTTTAATGCCCAATGGGCTAATCTCAAGAGCAACGCCACCTTCGCCGGGGATTTCACGGTGTCCTGGCGGTTTGCCGCCGCGCCGAATAATGCGGTCGGAGGCGATGCGTATGTCGGCGTGTACCCGGTCACATCCGATGCGACGTTCGCGCCGGCCGGCAACACGGCCGGCCTAATGTCCATGGCGGCTTCCTGGTGGGCGACCGTCGACGTCGTCACCTCGTGCCGCATCGGCTACGGCACTACCATTGATGTCACCGGCGCGAAGGCGACGACAGCGGCCAGCGTCTACGCCCTATCTCGCGTTGGTTCGACCATCATCCTGAAGATTGACGGCACGGTGGTTTACACCTGGCCCCAGACCAGCGCTGCGGAATTGCGGCTTGCAGTCGGCGGCCTGACCACCGCGCAGATTGCCGACCTCAGTTGGACGGCGCCGAGCGCATCTCTCAACATGACCATCACGCCACCGGCGGCCGTCATCTTGTCGAGCGCCCCGGCTTACGGTAACGCCTATTTCTTGTGGAAAGACGAAAGCGGTTCAGCCGTGCTCGGCACCGACTTGACAGTCGATCTTTCTCGCGATGGCGGAATGACATGGGTGGCTGCCACGCTGACCAGTTTCGGCAGCGTCGAAGGCGCCTACAGCGTCATCAAGGCCCGCGCCGGCTTTGCCGCCCACCCCGTCGGGACGTCGCTGACCTGCCGTATCAAAACCCTCAACAATAAGGCCCAGCGCATCGCCGCGCCGGCGCTCTATGCGGAGTGAATGCCCGTGCCGCAATGGATTATTGACCTTGTCGACGCGATCAACGCCGCCCTGGTGGACGACCACCTGGACCCTGCGGATGTAGGCTACGCCCGCAAGCGTCGCATGGCCTATGACGCCCGCTGGCCGACCCGGCGGCAGATGGAAGCGCACGCCGATGCCGCCACCGGTGATGCCACCAAGCGCAACCTGATGATGGCTGAGTTCGAAGTCATCAAGGCGATGTTCCCCAAGACCTGACGATCGGAGTACTATGCCATGCCCGCCGACTACCATCACGGCGTACGCGTCATCGAAAAAAGCGATGGCGTGCGCCCGATCCGCACCATCGAAACCGCCGTCATCGGCATCGTCGTCACCGGCCCCGATGCCGACGCCGCCACCTTCCCGCTGAACCGCCCGGTACTGTCCACCGACATCTCGGCGTCTTCGGGCAAGGCCGGCGACACCGGCACGCTGCCTTACGTGCTGGACGCCATCAAGGACCACGGCAATGCCATGACCGTGATCGTGCGCGTCGAGGAAGGCGACACCGCGGCCGAGACCACCAGCAACGTCATCGGCGGCAATGTCGGCGGCTTGAAGACCGGCCTGCAGGCGCTGACCGCCGCCAAGGCGCAATTGGGCGTGGCGCCGCGCATCCTCGGCTGCCCCGGTCTGGACACCCAGGCGGTGACCGCCGCGATGGCGTCCATCGCCAAGCTGACCCGGTCCTTCGCCTATGCCGCAGGAGGGGGCGCCACCAAGGAAGACGTGGTGGAGTATCGCGACAGCTTCGGCGACCGCGAGCTGATGCTGATCTGGCCCGATTTCCAGTCCTGGGACACGGTGGCCAATGCCACCCGCACTGAATGGGCGGTGGCCCGCGCGCTGGGCCTGCGCGCCCAGATTGACAACGACGTGGGCTGGCACAAGACCCTGTCCAACGTCCCCGTCCAGGGCGTCACCGGCATCAGCAAGGACGTGTTCTGGGACCTGCAGAACCCGGCCACCGATGCCGGCTATCTGAACAGCAACGAGGTCACCACCCTGATCCGGCACGAGGGCTTCCGCTTCTGGGGCTCGCGCACCTGTTCCGCCGATCCGCTGTTCGCCTTCGAGTCCGCCACCCGCACCGCCCAGGTGCTGGCCGACACCATGGCCGAGGCGCATTTCTGGGCCGCCGACAAGCCCATGTCGGTCACGCTGTTCCGCGACATCGTCGACGGCATCGACGCCAAGTTCCGCGATCTGGTGCGCAACGGCTACCTGATCGGCGGCCGCGCCTGGTTCGACCCGGCCAAGAACACCCCCGACCTGCTGAAGGCCGGCAAGGGCAAGGTGTCCTACAACTACACGCCGGTGCCGCCGCTGGAAGATCTGAGCTTCGAGCAGATCATCACCGACGACTACCTGATTGATTTCGCCAAGAAGATCGCCGCCTGACGGCAGACA
>JAEZFE010000056.1 GCA_023437865.1 Pseudomonadota bacterium
GTGCAGATCATGTACAGGCCGGCGGCCTTCGACGCGGTCGGGGCGGTCTGCGGGTGGGGGCGGCGCCATTCGCTGATGTTGAGGCGGATGCCGCGCATGCGGGCTTCCGGCGACCGATAGCTGGGCCACGACCACACGGCGATCGCCAGGTGGATCTTGTTGTGCTGGGCGGCGACGCCCATCATCTCCGAACCGCGCCACACCACCGGGCGGACATAACCGTCAACAATGTTGTTGGCCTTGATGGTCGCCATGGTGGCGGCATCGATCTCGGCGGCGGTGTAGGGCACCTGCATGCCCAGGATTTCGCCCGACTTGACCAGGCGCTCGGAATGCTCGGTCAGCTTGAACACCTTGCCCCCGTAGACGCGCTCGCCCTCGAATACGCACGAGCCGTAGTGCAAGCCGTGGGTGAGCACATGGACCTTGGCATCGCGCCAAGGCGTGAGCTCGCCGTCGTACCAGATGAAGCCGTCGCGATCGTCGAAGGGGATGACACCAGCCATGGGAGTTCCGTTTCATTCGAAATGGGCTAAAACGGCAGAATGTTACCGTTCTCTCTTGCCAGGGGTAACATTTTGAGGTCAATATGTCAACATGACTGACATAAAAACCGGCATCAACCCGCTCTTCCTGCGCGAGGAGGAGCTGCGCCAGGGCATCGAGCTGCTGTTTTTCGCCTATCGCGATTTCACTGCCGAGCCCGACGCCATCCTGGCCGAATACGGGTTTGGCCGGGCGCATCACCGTGTCATCTATTTTGTCGGGCGCAATCCGGGCATGACGGTGTCGGAGCTGCTGGACATCCTCAAGATCACCAAGCAATCGTTGTCACGCGTGCTCGGCCAACTGGTCGAGGAGGGCTTCATCACCCAGCGCCCAGGCGTGCGCGACCGCCGCCAGCGCCTGTTGGAGCTGACCGAAAAGGGGATCGAGCTGGAGCGCCAATTGACCGAACGCCAGCGCGCCCGGATCGCGCGAGCCTACCGCGAGGCCGGCGCCGAAGCGGTCGAGGGGTACCGCAAGGTCATGCGGGGCCTGGTCGACGAGGCTGACCGGCCGCGCTTTCCGGCGCGCAGCCCCGGGCGGCGCTGAAAAAATGGAGGATGTGCCCCACATCCTGGTGGTGGACGATGACGAGCGCTTGCGCAAGCTGCTCTCCCGATACCTTTCCGACAATGGCTACCTGGTGACCGTGGCCGCCGACGCCGCCGAGGCGCGCGCCAAGATGGCGGTTCTGGCCTTCGATCTCCTGGTGCTGGATGTGATGATGCCGGGCGAGGATGGGCTGAGTCTGACCCGCGACTTGCGCCAGTCCAACCCGATCCCCATCCTGCTGCTGACCGCCATGGGCGAGGTCGATGACCGCATCAACGGTTTCGAGGCCGGCGCCGACGATTACCTTTCCAAGCCGTTCGAGCCGCGCGAGCTCCTGCTGCGCATCGCCTCCATCATGCGCCGTGCCCCCAAACTCGAGGCCGAGGCCGCCAGGCTCCTCGGGCTGGGGCCGTTCGCCTGGGACGTGGCGCGCGGCGAGCTTCGCCGTGGCGACGAAGTGGTGCACCTGACCACCGCCGAACGCGAGTTGATGGGCATCCTTGCCGAGGCGGCGGGCGAGGCGGTCTCGCGCGATGATTTGGCGGCACGCACCGGCAATGCCGCCAATGCCCGCGCGGTCGATGTGCAGGTCACGCGTCTGCGCAAGAAGCTTGAAGATGATCCGCGCATGCCGCGCTATCTGCAGACCGTACGCGGCATGGGCTACATGCTGAGGCCCGACTGACATGCTGATGGCTACCCTCTGGCTCAAGCGTCTGTTGCCGCAGGGTCTGCTGGGTCGCTCGCTGCTGATCATCGTTACGCCGTTGATCGTGGTTCAGCTGGTCTCCACCTACATATTCTACGCCACCCACTGGGATACGGTGGCGAAGCGGCTGGCCACCGCGCTGGCCGGTGATGTGGCCGTCGTCATCGAGTCAATGCGCGCCTTTCCCGACCCCGAGAGCCAATTGCGGATGCTGCGTATTGCCGCAAGCAAGATGGACCTGGACATCCGCTTCCTGGCCGGCGGCATTCTGCCCAATGTGCCCCAGGCCGCGCCCGTGGGCATCATGGACACCGCTCTCTTCGATGCCTTGGAAGAGCGTGTGCAGAGACCTTTTCAGGTGGATGGCGAGAGCTTCGAGCGCGAAATCCTGGTGCGGATTCAGCTGTCGGATGGCTTGCTGGAAGTGTTCGTGCCGCGTAAGCGCCTGTTTTCCTCCACCACTTACATTTTCGTGCTGTGGATGGTTGGCACTTCGTTGCTGCTGCTCGGCATCGCCACGGTATTCATGCGCAATCAGGTTCGCAGTGTGCGCAAGCTCGCCGTAGCCGCCGATGCTTTCGGCAAAGGGCAGGAGGTGCCCAACTTCAAGCCCGAGGGGGCCACCGAGGTGCGTCAGGCCGCGCATGCCTTCAACGTTATGCGGGACCGTTTGCAGCGCCAGATCCAGCAGCGCACCGAGATGCTGGCCGGTGTTTCCCACGACCTGCGCACGCCGCTGACGCGCATGAAATTGCAGTTGGCGATGATGGGCGATGTCGAGGGACTGGCTGAGCTGGAGGAAGACGTTTCCGACATGGAGCGCATGGTCGAGGGCTACCTTGCCTTTGCTCGCGGCGAAGGCAGCGAGAAGGCTGTGCCCACCGACCTCAGTCAACTGGTCGAAGACATCGCCAGCCGGTTTCGCCGGGAGGGGCGCGACATCGACCTGCATGTGGAGGACGCGGTCACCATGCCGCTGCGCCCCCATGCGCTGTCGCGTGCCCTGTCGAACCTGATTAGCAATGCGCTTCGCTATGGCGGTCATGTCTGGGTGCGGGTGAGCC
>JAEZFE010000088.1 GCA_023437865.1 Pseudomonadota bacterium
CACCAGCGCGAACGCCGGTGGATGACCCCCGGCGAAGCGGCGCTGCTGGTCGGCGAACCCGGCCTGGTCAAGGTGCTTCTGGATTTCGGCGTGCGGTTCGACTGATCCCCAAGGTCTGCTTGCGGAGCAAAGGAGGCCCGCCCTGCGAGGGGCGAGACGAACCCGACCATTTGTGATATGACGCCTTTATTACAATGGATGGGGTTTCCATGGCCTTGAAGTTCATTCGCTCCCTGATGCCGAGGGAGGAAAAGTTCGTCGCCAATTTCGCCGCCCATGCCGAGCGCATGGTGGCTGCGGCGGGCGCGCTGACCGCCATGATGAAGGCCGCGCCCGAGGACCGCGAGGCCCGCTTCAAAGAGGTTTGCGCCATCGAGGGCCAGGCCGACACCATTGCCCGCGAGACTTTGGTGGCGTTGCACCGCGCCTTCATCACGCCGTTCGACCGCTCCGACATCCACGCGCTGATCACCGCGCTCGACGATACCGTCGACCTGATCGAGGACGTGGGCCAGCACGCCATGCTCTATAAGATCGAGAGCTTCAGCCCACGCATGCTGGAACTGGCCGCGATGATCGAGGACAGCGCCAAGCTGCTGGCCCAGGCCATTCCGCTGCTGACCGACGTCAACAAGAATGTCGGGCAGATCAACACCTTGTGCGAGAAGGTCGGCCGTATCGAGAGCGACGGCGACCGCGTGCTGCGCCAGGCCATGTCGGAGCTGATCGCCGAACAGCCGGCGACCATCGCCTTCCTGGGCCGCAAGGAAGTCTACGAATTGCTGGAAACCGTGACGGACCGTTGCGACGACGTCGCCGACCTGATCGAAGGCATCCTGCTGGATCACGTATAGCCATCATGGACGCGATCACGCTCAGTCTGCCGGCGCTGGTGGCGATTATCGCCGTGGCGCTGTTCTTCGACTTCATCAACGGCCTGCACGACGCGGCCAATTCCATCGCCACGGTGGTGTCGACGCGCGTGCTACCGCCGTCCTATGCGGTGGCCTGGGCGGCGTTCTTCAACTTCATCGCCTTCCTGTTCTTCGGCCTGCATGTGGCCAAGACCATCGGCACCGGCATCGTCGAACCCTCGGTCATCGACCCCTACGTGATCCTGGCGGCGCTGCTTGGCGCCATCTTCTGGAACCTGTTCACCTGGTGGCTGGGCTTCCCGTCGTCGTCGTCGCACGCGCTGATTGGCGGCTTGGCCGGTGCCGGCATCGCCAAGGCGGGCCTCGGCGGCTTGGCCACTGCGGGCTTCGTCAAGACCAGCCTGGCCATCGTCGGCTCGCCGGTGACCGGTTTCATCCTCGCCATCCTGATGATGGCCGCGCTGTCCTGGGCCCTGCGCCGGGCCACGCCGTTCCTGGTGGACCGGGGTTTCCGCCACCTGCAATTGGTGTCGGCGGCGCTCTATTCGCTAGGCCACGGCGGCAACGATGCCCAGAAGACCATGGGCATCATCACCGTGCTGCTGTTCAGCCAGGGCTATCTGGGCGGCGAGTTCCATGTGCCGCTATGGGTCATCCTGGTCTCGCAGATCGCCATGGGCCTGGGCACGCTGATGGGCGGCTGGCGCATCGTCAAGACCATGGGCTCCAAGATCACCGACCTCAAGCCGTTCCAAGGCTTCTGCGCCGAGACCGCCGGTGCCATGACCCTGTTCGGCGCCACCGCCATGGGCATCCCGGTGTCCACCACCCACACCATCACCGGCGCCATCGTCGGCGTCGGCTCGGCCCGCCGCGCCTCGGCTGTGCGTTGGGGCCTGGCCGCCAACATCGTGTGGGCCTGGGTGTTCACCATCCCGGCGGCGGGCTGCGTCGGCTATCTGTGCTTCTGGGTGACGACCCTGATGCGCTGATCAGAGGCGGCAATTGATAAAGGGCGGAAGGCTAAGCTTTCCGCCCTTTTTGCTGCGCCGATCTCGGAAAAAAGAAAGGGGGCCGAGGCCCCCTTCCCTCACATTCGGTTCACCGCGCTGGCCACCGCTTTCAGCGCGGCCATGGTGACGCTGGGGTCCTTGGCGGCACCGTGGACGGTGCCTGCCGAAGTGGTGGCAGCCACGTAGCAGGCGGCCTGCGCTTCCGAGCCTTGGCCGACGGCATGCTCGTGGTAGTCCTTCACCTGCACCTTGATCCCCAGGTCGCGCTCCAGGGCGTGGACGAAGGCATCGACTGGACCGTTGCCGGTGGCGGTGATGGTGCGCTCCTTGCCGTCCAGCTTGACCATGGCGCTCACCGAGCGGGCGCCGTTGGCGGCGGGGACGGTGGAATAGTCCAGCACTTCCAGCCGGCCAGCGTTCAGATAGGTGCGCTCGAACAGGACATGTATTTCCTCGGGCGCCAGCTCGCGGCCCTCGCGGTCGGCCACCTGTTGGACCACGCGGGCGAATTCCGCCTGCATGGCCTTGGGCAGCTCCAGCCCATGGTCGCGCTCCAGCACATAGGCGACGCCGCCCTTGCCCGACTGGCTGTTGATGCGGATCACAGCCTCGTAGGTGCGGCCCACGTCGGCGGGGTCGATGGGCAGGTAAGGCACCTCCCAGGTGGCGTCATTGGCCTTCTTGCGGGCGGCGAAGCCCTTCTTGATGGCGTCCTGATGCGAGCCCGAGAAGGCGGTGTAGACCAGCTCGCCGGCATAGGGGTGGCGCGGATGCACCGGCAGCTGGGTGCATTCCTCGGCGACGCGGCGGATGGAATCGATGTCCGACAGGTCCAGGCCGGGATCGACGCCCTGGGTGAACAGGTTCAGGGCCAGGGTGCAGACGTCCACGTTACCGGTGCGCTCGCCATTGCCGAACAAGGTGCCCTCGACCCGATCGGCGCCGGCCATCACCGCCAGTTCCGCCGCCGCCACGCCGGTGCCACGATCATTGTGCGGGTGAACCGACAGGATCAGGTTCTGGCGGTTCTTCACCGTGCGGCAGAACCATTCGATCACATCGGCATAAATATTGGGCGTGCTCATCTCCACCGTCGCCGGCAGATTGACGATCATCTCACGGCCCGGCGCGGCGCCCCACGCCTCGGCCACCGCCTCGACGATCTCGACGGCGAAATCAGGCTCGGTGCCGGTGAAGCTTTCCGGGCTGTACTGGAAGGCCACCTCACCACCCTTGCGCGCCGCCGACAGCTCGCGCACCAGCCGGGTGCCGGCCAGCGCCAGATCGATGCAGCCCTGACGGTCAAAGCCGAACACCACCCGGCGCTGCACTTCCGAGGTGGAGTTGTACAGATGCACGATAACGCTC
>JAEZFE010000096.1 GCA_023437865.1 Pseudomonadota bacterium
CCGTGGCGGTTTCCCAGGTGGACGAAGCGGTGTCGATGCCCGTGGCAGCCTCGGACACGGCCTCCTCCACGGCACATAGCAGTTCGTTCAGGACGGCCATCCGGCTGTCGCGGGCGGCGGCCTCCAGCATGCCGGCGGCGCTGCTGACCCGGCGTGCGCCGACGTTGCCGGCCATGCCGTTCAGCGCGTGGGCGGCGCCGGTCAGTGCTTTCATATCGCTTTGAACCAGCGCCAGGCGGCACCGGTCGGCCAGGGCCCGCGCTTCCGGCGCGAAGGATTTCAGCAAGCGCTTGAGCGCCGCCTCGTCACCGCCCAGGCGCCACAAGGCCGAGGCGACGTCGATGCCGTCGATGCTCATACCCTCGGGGCATTCGACCGGCGCGGCGGCGGGCTGGGCGCACGCCTCGCTGCGCGTCCACTGCCCGATGGTGCGGACCAGGACGTCGGGGTCCAGCGGCTTCGCCACGTGGTCATCCATGCCGGCATCCAGGCAGTTGTGACGGTCCTGTGCCATCGCGTTGGCGGTCATGGCGATGATGGGGCAGGCCGCGGGCTCGGGTAGGCCGCGCAGCGTCCGGGTGGCGGTGAAGCCGTCCATCTCGGGCATCTGCACGTCCATCAGCACGGCGTCGAACGGTCCGGCGTTCTGGAACAAATCGACCGCCTCCAGCCCGTTATTGGCCAAGACCACGGTGGCGCCCGCCTGGGTCAGCATTTCGCTGGCGACCTGTTGATTGATGGCGTTGTCCTCGGCCACCAGCAGGCGCAGGCCGGCCAGCGGGCGCAGGGCGGGCTTCTTCGCCGGTGCGTCGGCTTGCGGGCCGTCATACAAGTTCGCCACCGCGTCGAACAGCATCGACGCGGTCACCGGCTTGACCAGCATGGCGTTGACCTGATCTTCGCCTGCGCTGCGCGCCACCACCTCGCGGCCATAGGCGGTTACCACGATGATGATGGGCGGCGGCCCGTTGCGGGTGGCCTCGCGGATGCGCCGGCTGGTCTCCAGTCCGTCCATGCCGGGCATCTTCCAATCCAACAGCACCACGTCATAGGGTTTGCCCGCCTGTTCCAGCAACGCCAGCGCCTCTGCGCCCGAGCGGGCCACGTCGGCGGCCCAGCCGAAGGTGGTTACCAGGGATTCCATGACCTCGCGGGCGGTGGGGTTGTCGTCCACCACCATGACCTTGAGACCCTGGGGCACCTTGCGCGAGCGTTCCACCAGCGAGGTCGTGTGAGCGGGACGCCCGAAGCTGGCAGTGAAGCTGAAATCGCTGCCTGTGCCGAACTCGCTTTCGACCCACAGCTCGCCGCCCATCATGTGGACAAGGCGGCGGCTGATGGTCAGACCCAGGCCGCTGCCGCCGAAGCGCCGGGTGGTCGAGCTTTCGGCCTGGGTGAAGGCCTGGAACAGGCGGCGGCGCTGGTCGGGGGTAATGCCGATGCCGGTATCCCGGAACGAAAATTTCAGCACCGCGCGTTCGGCCGACAGTTCCACCGGGGTGACGCTGACCACCACCTCACCATGTTCGGTGAACTTGATGGCGTTGCCGCCCAGGTTGATCATCACTTGCTGCAGGCGGAAGGCGTCGCCCACCAGCTCCGGCGGCACCGCCGGATCGACCTTGAACAGCACCTCGATGTCCTTGTGCTGCGCATTGGTCGACAGGATGGTCGCCAGGTCACGCATCTGCTCGTCCAGGCGGAACGGCCGGTGTTCCAGCTCCAGCTTGCCGGCCTCCACCTTCGACAGGTCCAGGATGTCGTTCAGCAGCGCCAGCAGCGAGTTGGCCGAGCTGCGGATCTTCGCCAGGTAATCGTGCTGGCGGCTATCCAGCTCGGTCTGGGCCAGCAGATGGGCCAGGCCGATCACCGCGTTCATGGGCGTGCGGATCTCGTGGCTCATATTGGCCAGGAAGTCGCTCTTGGCCCGGCTGGCCGATTCGGCGATGCGGGTTGCCTTGGTCAGCGCGTTCTCCGCCCGCTTGCGGTCGGTGATGTCCCACGAGATGCCCAATAGGCCGACAATCGTCTCGTCCTCGGCGCGCACCGGGGCCTTCAGCGTATGGAAAATGCGGACTTCCCCGTCCTTGAAGAACTCCTCGTCGAAATCCACGGTTTGGCCGCTGGTCAAGACCTGCTGGTCCAGTTCCCGGATATAGGCAGCGCGCGCGTGCTCCTGGAAATCGAAGTCGGTCTTGCCGACAAAGTCTTCCGGCGCCCGCCCGAACATGGCGGCAAAGGACGGGTTCACCGCACGGAACGCCGAATTGCGGTCCTTGAAGAAGACCCGGTGCGGCAGGTTCTCCAGCAGCAGGCGATATTTCTGCTCGCTTTCGCGCAGGCGGTCCTCCGCCTGCTTGCGATCGGTGACGTCGCGCACCACCGCCGAGATGATCAGGCCGTCAGCGGTCTGAAGCGGGCTCAAGCGCACTTCGGCGGGGAATTCGCTGCCGTCCTTGCGCTTGCCCCACACGTCGAGGCCGGCCCCCATGGGGCGGATGCGCGGGCTCTCGCAATAGCGCTCGCGGGTGCGCGCGTGGTCGCCGAAGCGCCCCGGGATCAGGGTCTCGACCGGCTGACCAATCAGGTCTCCGCGTTCGTAGCCGAAGACATTGGAGCATTCGGCGTTGACCAGGACGATGAAGCCCTTGTCATCCACGATCACTACCGCATCCGCCGAGGATTCCAGCAGCCCGCGGAACATGACCTCACTCTTTTTCACGGCTTCGTTGGCGGCGGTCAGGTCGGCGGTGCGCTCATAGACACGGCGTTCCAGCTCCTCGTTGAGGCGGCGTAGCTCGCTCTCGCGGTCTTCGACGGTGTCGAGCATGCGGTTGAAGGCGTCGGCCACCAGGCCGATCTCGTCCGAGCGGCGGGTTTCGGCACGGCGGTCCAGCGCGCCGGTGCGGGTGGCTTCGGCGACCGCCAGCAGGCCGTATAGCCCCCGCGTGAGGCCGCGCGCCACCCAGCCGGCAAAGGCGGCGCCCGCCAGGATAGCGATGGCGGCATAGGCTAGGCCGTTCTTGCCCACCGTGGCCAGGGCGCGCGCCGTGGCTTCCTGGTTCAGGCCGATGCGCGCCCAGCCGATGCGGCGGCCATCCTCGACGATGGGGGCGGCGGCGTCGATCAGGGTGGGACTGTCCACCAGCACGCGGGCTTCAGCGTCCGCATCTTGCAAGGACAGGCTGAGCGGATCGGCCACATATTTGCCGATCTGCGCGCGGTCGGTATGGGCCAGCACCTTGCCGTCGTCGTCGAGCACGAACGCATAGCGGAGGTCCTGGATCTCGATAAAGCTGCTCAATCCCTCCTGCAGGGCAACCACGTCGCCTGCCAACAGCGCCAGGGTCGAGCCGCGCGCGATGGACCGGCCATAGGACAGCGCCTTGTCGCGCTGTTCCTGATGCAGGAAGCCTTTTTCCCGCGACACCAAATCGGTGACGAAGGCGCCCATCAGGACCGCATTCAGCAGTGCGATGCCAAGGATGAACCGGTGTCGGAGCGAAGCCTTCAATTTCATGGCTGGGTCTCCTTCACCGGTCGGACCTCGCGTTCGAACGTCTCGATGAAGCGGGCCACCGGGTCATAGGTGTCGTCATCGGCGGCCTCGAACCGGCTCAGTTCCATGCGGGCCAGGATGGCGCGGCCGGCCTCGCTCTTGTCCAGGGTCAGCAGCGCGGCCCTGACCTGCTCCAGCACCGGGGCGGGCACGCCGTCGCGCACCATCAGGCTGTTGTTGACCAGGGACTCGGTCTGCCACTTGACTTCCAACTGGGCGGCGACCTCGGGGTTGGCCTTCTGAAAAGCGCGCCATGGCGGCGGCCAGGTGGCGGCGGCGACGCTTTCGCCCAGATACACATTCATGATCGACGATTCCTGCGATCCCACATACCGATTGTCGAGGTCTCTGCGCACGTCGAGCCCCGCATGGTGCAGAAACCATTGCGGCATCATGGTTGCGGCCAGCGCCGTGGGGGCCGGGTAGGCGATCACCTTGCCGCGCAGGTCGGCCGGGGTGGCGATGGCGCTGTCCCTGCGCACCAGGATGATGCCGCGAAAGTTCTCGTCATCGGCCATCTTGCCGAAGACGTGATAGCCGGCGCCGCGCGCCACCACGGTCTGGTAGGGATTGGGCAGGACGAAAGCGAAGGATTGGGCCGCCAGCTTCCTCTCGAAATCCTGATACGACCGCGAGGCCTCCAGCCGCAACCGTGCGCCCTTCAGCTCGCGGTTCAGGTGATCGATCAGCGGTTGGTAAACCTGGAACAGCCGGTGCGGGTTGTGCAGCGGATGGATCCCGAACACCAGCGGCTCGGTGCCGCCCGGCGGTGTATCGGCGAAACGCGGGCTGTAGGCCTCGCCTTCTTCCGGCCCGCAGGCAACCAGGAACGCCGGCAGAGCCAGTACCGCCAGCACTTTGAAGATTAGGTTTTTCAAGTCGTCCCGCCCGGTTCCGCCGGTGTAAACCCGTAGCGAATGTAACCGGAAAAAGTTAATGCGGGGAGTGGCAGGCTTCGTCGCGGCGACCGTGGCGCCAATGCTTTGCGCCAAAATGAAAAGGGCCGGCCTTTTTAGGCCGACCCTTTCAAAACGCGTTGGTGGAGCTGAGCGGGATCGAACCGCTGACCTCGTCATTGCGAACGACGCGCTCTCCCAACTGAGCTACAGCCCCACGCGAGGCCGTGAAAATAGGCAAACCGATTCTGCCTGTCAAGCGTTGTTGATGATCTTCCCGACGGTCCTGTTCCCCCGTCCACTTGCGCAAGGGCGCGGCTGCAAGTAGGGTTGGCCCCGCTTCCAATCAAACCCGAGGTCCAAGGCCGTGGGCATTATCCTCGTCCCGTTGTTGACGGTCCTTTCCATCGCGCTCGAAATCTATTGGTACGTCGTCCTGGCGACCGTGATCTTCAGCTGGCTGATGGCGTTCGGCGTCGTCAACACCTACAACCATGTGGTCCGCACAATCGGCGATGTGCTGGCGCGCCTGACCGAGCCGGCTCTGCGCCCGCTGCGCCGCATCCTGCCCGATTTCGGTGCGGTCGACCTGTCGCCCATCGCGCTGTGGCTGATCATTCTGTTCCTGCAGATGGTGGTGGCCAACCTGCTGTCGGTGGTGCGCCACAGCGGCATATGACCGCGTCACCGGTCGCTGCGGTGGCCGATGGCGTCAAGGTGCAGATCCGCCTGACGCCCAAGGCCGCCCGCGACCGCATTGACGGGATCGCGCTCGACGCCGACGGCGCCGCGCTGCTTAAGGTCTCAGTCACCACCGTTCCCGAGGACGGCAAGGCGAACGCCGCCCTCATCAAGTTGTTGTCCAAGGAGTGGCGCGTTCCCAAATCGACGATCTCCATCGTCCAGGGTGCCACCGACCGGCGCAAGGTACTCCACATCACCGGCGAGCCGGGGGATCTCCTCGCTCGCCTCGACCAATGGATGGCGAAGCTCAAATGACCCACCAGGCCAAGCTGATCGACGGCAACGAATTCTCCGCCGGCCTCCGCGACCAGATCACCCAGCGCGTCCACGAAATCCGCGACCGCCATGGCGTGACGCCGGGCCTGGCCGTGGTGCTGGTGGGCGAGGATCCGGCCAGCCAGGTCTACGTGCGGAACAAGCACAAGCGCACCGTCGAATCGGGCATGAACTCGTTCGAGCACAAGCTGCCCGCCGACACGTCCGAGCGTGAGTTGCTGACCCTGATCGAGGCGCTCAACAACGACGGGGCCGTCCACGGCATCCTGGTTCAGTTGCCGCTGCCCAAGCACATCGATTCCGAGAAGGTGCTGCAGGCCATCCGCCCCGACAAGGACGTGGACGGCTTCCACCCGTGGAACGTCGGCATGCTGGCGACCGGCGGCCTGGGCATGATCCCGTGCACGCCGCTGGGCTCCATGATGCTGCTGCGCGACGTGCTGGGTAATCTTTCGGGCCTCAAGGCGGTGGTCATCGGCCGCTCCAACATCGTCGGCAAGCCCATGGCGCATCTCTTGATCCGCGAAAGCTGCACCGTGACCGTGGCCCATTCGCGCACCAAGGATCTGCCGGCGGAAGTGCGTGCCGCCGACATCGTGATCGCCGCAGTGGGCGTGCCCGAGATGGTGCGCGGCGAGTGGATCAAGCCGGGTGCCACCG